>NZ_JABXEP010000082.1:0-35531 GCF_013372605.1 Myxococcus sp. AM009 | reverse complement strand
GGTAGGGCGGCTCCAGGCGCCAGTCCTCCGCGACGTCGCGGAACGTGCCGCTCGGGCTGTAGCCGGGCCGTCTGGCGATGCGCTCCGGGTCGAACTGCCGGGCGCGGCGGTCCAGCTCCCGGTCCAGGTCGAAGTCGCGGCCCTGGTCCAGGGCGCGTGGGTCCCGCTCGAAGTCGGGCCCGCGCTCGTAGCCGTGCTCGTCCCATTCCGGGGCGCGGGCCCGGGTGCCCCTCGGGTGGGTGGGTTCGTCCTCCCAGTCCCTCGAGGGCCGCTGCTCCCGCGCCTTGTCTCCCCATCGCCGGTCGTCATCGCGCCTGCCGTTCATCTGCTGGCCTCCTCGCGTCATGCGTTTGCCCAGGGCGTGTCTCCTGACGTTCTGGACCGCGAACGTTCCTGGCAACGCAGACAGGTCCCGCCAGGGGCTCGGCCGGGCATGGGGGCCCCGGAGTGGCCGCCGCACGCCGGGGGAGGTGCCAGGCGTTCCATGAACATTCCCGCGCGCCCAGGGCGCGGTAGAGTCCACAGCCGCGACCGGCCAGCCAGCCGGCCGCGCGACGCCTGGAGGGAGTGCCATGGACGACGGGAGCCGGAACGCACAGGGGCCTGGCGCGCAAGCGTCGTCCGTGCTCACGAAGGCAACGCCCCGCGCCCAGCCGCCCGAGGAGGCCCGTGGCCCTTCCGTGGGGCCCGTCGCGACGGTGGCGTGCGGCTTCCCCGCGATCATCTCCGCCCTGCGACACGTCTACGGCGAGATGGACGCGGTGCGCGGGACGAAGCTGCTGCTCAAGGTGAACCAGAAGGAGGGCTTCGACTGCCCCGGCTGTGCGTGGCCGGACCCGGGACACCGCTCCATGGCGGAGTTCTGTGAGAACGGCGCCAAGGCCGTGGCGGAAGAGGCCATGTCCGCGCGGGTGACGCCGGAGTTCTTCCGCCAGTGGAGCGTGGTGGACCTCTCGCTCCAGACGGACCATTGGCTGGGCAAGCAGGGCCGGCTGACGCACCCCATGGTGCTCCGCGAGGGGGCCACCCACTACGAGCCTGTGTCCTGGGACGAAGCCTTCGCGCTGGTGGCCGAGGAGCTCAACGCGCTCGACACGCCGGACGCCGCGAGCTTCTACACCTCCGGGCGCACCAGCAACGAGGCGGCGTTCCTCTACCAGCTCTTCGTGCGGCAGTTCGGCACCAACAACCTGCCGGACTGCTCGAACATGTGCCACGAGTCGAGCGGCTCCGCCCTCAACGAGACGGTGGGTATCGGCAAGGGCACCGTCACGCTGGAGGACTTCGACCACGCGGACGCCATCTTCGTCATCGGGCAGAACCCGGGGACGAACCATCCGCGCATGTTGTCGTCGCTCGAGGCCGCCGCGCGCCGGGGCTGCCAGATTGTCAGCGTCAACCCGCTGCCGGAGACGGGGCTCAACCGCTTCAAGCACCCGCAGGACGTGCTGCGCCTCATCGGGCCGGGGACGGCGCTCAACACCCTGTTCGTCCAGGTCCGCATCAACGGCGACGCCGCGCTGCTGCAGGGCATGGCCAAGGCGCTGTTCGAGCTGGAGGACGCGAACCCCGGCTCGGTGGTGGCCAAGGGCTTCATCGACGACAAGACGCTGGGCTTCGAGGCCTACGCGGCTCACATGCGCGCGGTGAAGTGGGAGGACGTGGAGGAGGGCAGCGGGGTGCCGCGCGCGCAGGTCCTGGCGGCTGCGGAAATCCTCGCGCGCTCCGAGCGCACCATCTTCTGCTGGGCCATGGGGCTGACGCAGCATCGCAACGGCGTGGCGTGCATCCAGGAGATCGTCAACCTGACGCTGCTGCGCGGCGGTATCGGCAAGCCGGGCGCGGGCCTGTGCCCGGTGCGCGGTCACAGCAACGTGCAGGGCGACCGCACCATGGGCATCTGGGAGAAGCCGCCCGAGGCCCTGTTGACGGCGCTGTCGCGGGAGTTCGACTTCGAGCCGCCGCGCCGCCACGGCATGGACGTGGTGGACACGCTGCTCGCCATGCAGGACGGCCGGGTGAAGGTGTTCTTCGCGCTCGGTGGCAACTTCCTGTCCGCCACGCCGGACACGGAGTTCACCGCCGAGGCGCTGCGCCGCACGCGCCTCACCGTCCACGTGTCCACCAAGCTCAACCGCTCGCACCTGGTCCACGGACGGCGGGCGCTCATCCTCCCGTGCCTGGGCCGCACCGAGCGCGACGTGCAGGCCGCCGGGGCCCAGTTCGTCACCGTGGAGAACTCCATGGGCGTGGTGTCGTCTTCGCGGGGCTCGGTGGCGCCCGCGTCGGAGCACCTGCTCAGCGAGCCCGTCATCGTCGCCCGGCTGGCGACGGCGGTGCTGGGGGCGCGCTCGCGCGTGCCCTGGCTGGCGCTGGTGGAGGACTACGACCGCATCCGTGAGCACATTGCGCGCGTCATCCCCGGCTTCGACGACTTCAACCGCCGCGTGCGGGCGCCGGGCGGCTTCGCGCTACCCAACGGTCCGCGCGAGGGGCGCTTCACCACGAAGAGCGGCAAGGCGCACTTCACGGTGCACGCGCTGCGGCCAATCGCCCTGGAGCCGGGACAGCTCCTGATGATGACGCTGCGCACGCATGACCAGTTCAACACCACGGTGTACGGGTTGGACGACCGCTACCGCGGCATCCGAAATGGCCGCCGGGTGGTGTTGCTGCATCCCGCCGACATGAAGGCGCGGGGGCTGGCCGCGGACCAGCTCGTCGACCTGCGGAGCCACTTCGAGGGTGAGACTCGTCTGGCGAGCGGCTTCCGCGTGGTGCCGTACAACATCCCGCGCGGGTGCGCGGCCACCTACTTCCCCGAGGCCAACGTCCTCGTCCCCGTGAACAGCTTCGCGGAGAAGAGCCGCACGCCCACGTCGAAGTCGGTGGTCATCAGCATCACCCCGGCCGGAGAGTCGCGGGCCCTGCCCGTTGGCGCGGTGGCATGAGGCGCGTGAGAGAGCATGCAACCCGTCATTGAAACCGGGTGGCCGGAGTCGCTCCGGTCCCTCTATGAGACAGTGACGGGGACGCCCGCGGCGGAGGCCATGGCCGCGTCCACCCAGTGGCGCGAGTCCTTCGCGAGCTGGGTGAAAGGCGCCTCGCTGGACGAGCGCACCCTGGCGCAGGCCGCCGCCTGGAGCCGACTGGACGAGGGCGAGCGGACCTTCGGCGAGCTGTTGTTCCTGCTCTCCTCGTGCAGTGAGCTGCTGTGGCCCTACGCCGCGCCGCCCCGGGGCCTGCTGCCGCGCTTGATGGCGCGGCAGGAGACGATGCTGGCGGCGTTGCTGGAAGTGGGGGACGCGGACACGGCGGCGCGGGTGCGGCGTGAGACGGAGGCCACCATCACCACGGTGCTGACGCGCATCCTGAAGCGGCACCCGGACGCGCTCCAGTCCCTCGTCGGCGACGCGCCGTGTACCTTCGACGGCCGGGCCTTGCGCTTCCACGGCGCGGTGGAGGTGGACCTGCGTCAGGTGCTGGGCACCGGCGCGAAGTCCGTCGCGCTGCTGGAGCAGCTGCGCGCGCTGATGCCCGCGACGGCGGCGGACGGGCGCGACCGGTTGGCGGAGTTCATCCGGACGCGGGCCGCGCGGCTGCCGTGGCGGGAAGCGTCGGAGGTCCTGGCCGAGCGGCTCTTCGCGCTGGCGACGTCGCCGGGGGGCCGCGGCGGCATGAGCGGCTTCCTGGCGTGTTACCCCGGGGGACGCAAGGAGCCGGACTGGTGCGCCCGGGCGGGGCTGCTGCTGTCGCGCACGCTGGAGGCCGGCGGTCCTCCCGAAGTGGTGGAGAACCTGTGCGAGCTGCTGGCGCGCTTCGACGCGCCACCGGTGGACGGCCTGCGCGGGGCGCTGGGCGCGCTGGTGAACGGCGACTTCGAGGCGTCGGCGGACCTGGGCCCCGCGCGCTTCGTGCTCGACCACTGCCAGGCCACGCTGCGCAAGGGCGAGCCGGGGCTGGTGCTCACGCTGCTGTGGCTGGAGGAGCGGTTGTTCCGCGCCTCCGTGCGCAAGGGCGCGCCGGATGCTTTCGAGCGCCGCAAGCGCGCGCTGTCGAAGCTCAAGCCAGGGGCGCCGGGCTTCGACCCGCTCCACTGGCTGGCGGAGGAGTGCGCCGAGCTGTGGCCTCGCTTCATGCCCGGCGCCGTGCGGCCCGGTCTGGACGAGCTGGCGGCGTGGCGTCAGGAGGTCGCCGACCGCGTGGGGCGCAAGCCCGTGCTGCGCAAGGCGGCCATCGAGTTCTTCCTCTGGTGCGCTCCGGATGCCGCGTCATCCGAGGCGGAGCTCACGGTGCTGGCGCTGGTCCGCACCGCGACCGACCGGCGTCAGGTGAAGCGACTGAAGGAGCACCCGTCGTCGCGCGTTCGCCTCCGCGTCCGGACGCTCCAGTCCTGGTTCCAGGGCCCGCCGGCGAAGGGCAAGCCGGGCGCTCCCGTGGAGCCTTCGCGGGACTCGGGCCCCGCGACGTTGACGGAGGCGCTGCGGCACCTGCATGTGACTCGGGCGGTGCCGCTCGGCGGGCGGACCTGGCTGCGTGACCGGGACCTGGAGGAGCTGCTGCTGGGCGCCTTGGGCCGCGTGGAGGCGGAGTTCTCCTCGCGCTATCCGGAGCGCTTCCGCGAGGACACCGGGGCGCTGGCGGCGGAGCTGCTCAACGCGCTGAGCGCCGAGCTGGCGCGAGTGAAGGCGGACGTGGCCGCGCTGATGGCCCAGGGGCAGCCCACGCCGTTCGAGCTGTCGATGACGGTCCGGCGCCGTGAGCCAGCGCCCGAGCCCGTGCCTGTCCCGGTGGACGGCGAGGCGGCTCCGGACGCCGTCCCTCAGCCTTTGGCCGCCGCGCGACCTGGGGTGGAGGTGGCGTTCGTCCTGGACGTGGCGGTGGGCGACTTCCTGCGCACGCGGCGCGTGGTGTCCGTGCAGGTGGTGAAGCTCGAGCAGCGCGGAGAAGGCCAGTGGCTGCCCGCCTTCCGGCTGGGCCGCGAGCACCTGGACGCGCAGTTGCTGCGGACCGATGCCGCGTTCTGCCTGTTCCTGACGCCTCCGTTTCCTCGGGCCGAGTGCTGGGTGGTGCCGTCGCGCACGGTGCGCGCGCTGATGGAGTCGCAGCGCTCGCTGTCGGGCGTGCCGCGAGACGGGGTGCAGCGCGTGGCGCGCTCGCTGTCCCACTGGCTGCTGGGCGACCTCGTCGGGCTGTGGACGGGGGACGAACGGCCGGCGTCGCTTGCCCGGCTGTCCAGCGCGGAGGACGGGCCGGACTTCGTCGTCGAATGGGGCCTCGGGTAGGTCAAGTGGCCACACGGCCCTCTGGCGCGACGTGCTCGGTGATAGCGTTCGGTCCTTATGAGTCACACCGAGCGACCCCAGGGGGCGGGCCGTCCAGCCGAGGGGCCTGATTCCGTCCAGCAGACGCGGCCCACGGGGACAGGAAGGCCTGGGACCACGGGCGCTGTGCGCCGCTTCCGCTTCACCGTCCTCGAAGGTCCCCAGCAGGGGCAGTCCAAGGACAGCAACGCGGACACGTTCTCCATCGGCTCGCATGGGCTCAATGACTTCGTCATCGAGGAGCCCACCGTCTCGCGCTTCCACTGCGAGGTGAAGGTCGACCACGACGGCGCCCGCCTGAGGGACTTGGACAGCCGGAACGGCACCGTGCTCGACGGCGTCCACGTGCGCGACGCGTACCTTCGTGGCGGCAGCATCCTGCGCCTGGGCCGAGTGAGCGTCCGGTTCGACTTCAGCCCGGAGACGAACCGGCTGCTCATCTCCGAGCGCACGACGTTCGGTGAGCTGGTCGGCGCGTCCCCCGTGACGCGCGCCAGCTTCGCCCTCATGGAGCGCGCCGCCGCGAGCGACGCGACGGTGTTGCTGGAGGGGGAGACGGGCACGGGCAAGAGCCGCGCGGCCTTCGCCATCCATCAGACCAGCGCCCGGGCCTCGGGGCCTTTCCTCACCGTGGACTGCGGCGCCATCCCCGGCAACCTGCTGGAGAGCGAGCTGTTCGGCCACGAGAAGGGCTCCTTCACCGGTGCCATCCAGCGCCGCGTGGGCGCCTTCGAGGAGGCGGACGGCGGCACCATCTTCCTGGATGAGATTGGCGAGCTGCCCGCGGAGCTGCAGCCGAAGCTGCTGCGCGTCCTGGAGAACAGGGAGATTCGCCGGCTGGGCGCCAACGGGTACCAACCCGTCAACGTGCGCGTCATCGCCGCCACGCACCGGGACCTGCGCGCCGAGGTGAACGCGGCGCGCTTCCGCTCCGACTTGTTCTTCCGCATCGCGGTGGTGCGCATCATCATCCCCGCGCTGCGGGAGCGGCCCGAGGACATCCCCCTCATCGCGGAGCGAATCCTCACCGCCTTCGGGGCCGGCGCCGAGCAGCTCGCGGCGCTGAGCACGCCGGAGTTCATCGCGCAGCTCCAGCACGCCGCGTGGCCGGGGAACGTGCGCGAGCTGCGCAACCACCTGGAGCGGTGCCTCGTCTTCCAGGACGCCATGCCGCCGGACGCCGACGAGGTGAGCGCGCAAGCGGTGCTGCGCAGCCTGGTGGACCCGAAGCAGCCCTACGCGGAGGCCCGCCGCCGCGCGCTGGAGGTCTTCGAGCGCGAGTACCTGGATGCGCTCCTCAAGCTCCACGGCGGCAAGGTGTCCCAGGCCGCCACCGCCGCGGACATGGACCGCGTGTACCTGTACCGCCTGCTGCGCCGGCACCGGCTGCGGACGTAGCGCGCTCAGCGGCTGGCGAGCGCCTCCGACAGCAGGACCTCGCCCGCCGTGCCCCCCGAAGCCCAGGACTCCAGGCGCAGCAACGCACCGCCCGCCAACCTGGGGTGGCCCTGGGCGTCCGTGCTCAGCTCACACGGGGCCGCGTGCGCGTAGACGCGGACCTCCACGCTGTCACCCGCGGCCTCGCGGGCTCGCCGCGACAGCGCGTCCGCCACCTGGCGCGCTTCCTCCAAGGTGGAGGCACGGGCTGTGAGTGCAGGAGGCAGTGCGCGCCACGCGAGCACGGCATTGCCACTCTCCATGGCGAGCGGCCAGCCACGGTTCTCCAGCTCGGTGCGCGTCGCGTCCATCGCGGCGTCCCTGGCATCCAGGTCCGCGTCGGTGGGCTCGTCCAGGGCCGCCGGGAAGCGGAGGTCCACGAAGACAGCCACGGCCCAGGGCTCATCCGGGGTGGGCGCCAGCGCCGCGCGCAGGGCATCGAGGAAGGTGGGCACGTCCGGCCAGCGGTCCCCAGGGGCCTTCGCGAGACACCGTTGGACCACGGCGTCCAGCGCTGGCGGTGCGTGCCCCCGTTCATCCAGGTGCGGCGGCGGCGCATGGAGGTGCTGCTCCTCGACCTCCACCGCGCTGGTGCCCTCGAAGGGCAGGCCTCCGGTGAGGAGCTGGTAGAGGAGCACGCCCATCGCGTACAGGTCGGTGCGTGCGTCCACGGCCTGCCCGCGAATCTGCTCGGGGGCCATGGACACGGGCGTGCCGAGCACGGCGCCGCCGGAGGTCAGGCCGGAGAGTCCCTCCGGTGGCTCCACGCGGGCGATGCCGAAGTCCACCAGCTTCACCGTGAAGCCCTCCGCCCGGGGGAGGACCATCACATTCTGCGCCTTGAGGTCCCGGTGCAGGATGCCGTGGCCATGGGCGAAGTGCAGCGCGCCGCCCAGCTCCTCCATCACCGTGAGCGCCTCCGCGAGGGAGAAGGGGCCCCGGTGCGTGAGCCACTGGTCCATGCTCTCGCCCTCCAGCCACTCCATGGCCAGCCAGGGGCGTCCGTCGCGGAGGTCGCCGTGCTCGAGCACCGCCACGATGTGGGGATGGCGCAGCGCCCGGAGCGTGTCCGCTTCCTGCTGGAAGCGGCGGAGCACGTGGGTGACGTGGTTGAGCTCGGCACGCACCACCTTCACCGCGGCGGGAGCCCGGGTGGACAGGTGCGACGCGCGATAGAGCCACGCCGTCACGCCCGCGTGGACGCATGACTCGATGACCCAGTCGCCCACCAGCGCTCCGGGTTGAAGTTCGTCTCCGTACAGGGATACGGCGTGTTCGCGTGGGGGCCCACCGGCCATGGGACGTCCCTCCGGTTCATTGGCTGCAACCCCCGGTGCTAACACGGTTCACGGCCCCGGGAGCGGGCGCGGCCGTCACGTCATGGGCTGTCGGCCGGGGCCATCAGCGCGCGGACGCGGTCCGTCCACAGCGGCGCTTCGCGTGCGGTCTCCTCGACCTCCGCGACCCGGGCCCGCAGCGTCACCAGGTCTCCGGCCTTGCGCGCCGCGCGTGCCGCCCAGACGAGTATCTCCAGCCGCTCGTCAGGCGTGGCCAACTGGCGTGAGGCTTCCACCAGCTGTGCCCAGGGCTCCGCGCCGTAGGGCAGGGCGTCTTGCGCCTCGCTCACGACGCGCCGGACCACGGACAGCATCAGCGCGTCCGGAGGTGACAGGCGCTCCCGCGTGTCCGGCTCCTCGAGCCACGCGAGCTGACGTGCGACCTCGGGCAGGTCGTCCAGCTCGCAGCACAGGCGCGCCACCAGCAGGGCATCCTGGGCCATGGACCGGGGGAAGAAGCGCTGGCTGAGCACTCCGGCCCGCCGCGCCAGGGGCAAGGCCTCCACGGCCCGGCCCTGGTAGCCGAGCAGCAGCGCGAGGTTGAAGGCGGAGGTCCGCTCAATCTGAACGTTGCCCAATTCGCGCCCCAGCGTCACCGCGCGCTCCAGGTCCGCGCGAGCGCCCGCCGCGTCCCGGCGCTGGACATGCAGCACCATCCGGTTGTTGAGGGCCACGCCCAGGTGCAGGGTGTCGCCGGTGGCCTCGCACAGGGCGATGGCTTCGTCGAAGCGGCGCGAGGCTTCGTCCAGCCGGTCGGTCCACGCCAGCATCGCGCCCAGCATGGCCAGGGCGATGGCCTCCGTCTCCGAGTCCTCCCCGGACCGCGCGGCCTCCACGGCGCGCTCCAGCGCGGGCACCGCGCCGGTGATGTCCTCCTGCCGCACGAGGACGCGCGCCTGCGCCAGGGCATGGCGCGCAGCCAGCTCCGGGGGGACGCCGTCCTTCAAGCACTGCAGGGCCTGCTCCAGCAGCGCGGTGGAGCCTGTCGCGTCGTCCTGCCAGTCCAGGGCGGTGGCTTCTTCCAACAGCAAGTCCGCCTCGCGCACCACGTCGCGGTGGGCCTCGGTCAGCAAGCGGGCGGCGCGCAGGTCCTCCACGGCGTCGTCGATGCGCTGGAGGCGGTAGCGCACGCGGCCTCGGCCCGACAGCAGCTCCAGTCGGACGGCCTCTTCGTCGCGATGCACCAGCGACAGGGCGGCCGAGTAGTGCCGCTCCGCCTCCAGGAGCCGGTGCGCGTGGCGCGCGGCCTCGGCCAGGCTCCAGTGGAGGGAGGTGGCCTGGAGGGCGTCTCCGGCGGCCTCGGCCAGCCGCGCCCTTCGGGCGGTGGGCGTGGCGGGCAGGGCGCGCAAGACGGCCGCGCAGATGCGCCGCTTCAGGGGCGGCGGGAGCAGCGCGGTGAAGGCTTCGCGCAGGGTGGTGTGCTCGAAGCGCCAGCGTCGCGGCCCTCGGGGCTCCAGCGTGCCCGCGCGTGCCAGCCGCTCCAGCGCGACGCCTGGGTCCAGCGACAGGTCCAGGGACGGGTCCGCCTCCAGGTGGGCGAGCGTGGCGGTGACTTCCTCCAGCCGCACGTCGTCTCCCAGGAGCGCCGCTATCTGGAGCAGGGCGCGCAGGCCAGGGGGCAGGGCCGCGAGGCTGCGTTCGGCGAGCCGCTCGTCCGCGCCCGGTCGTTCCGGAGCCAGCCCGTTCAGCGCGTCCGCCGCGAGGTAGCCACCCCCATCCGGACGGGTCCGGATGGCGCCCGCGCCTCGGAGGGCGCGCACCGTCTCCATCATGCGCAGCGGCGAGCCTCCGCAGCGCTCCACCAGCTCGCGCAACACGCCTTCGGCGATCAGGTCCACCGGGCGGAGCAACTGGCGAAGCAGCTCGCGCGCATCGTGTTCCGCAAGGGGAGAGAGCTCTTGCTGCGCGGCGTCTCGTGCGCGCTCGCCAAGGTAGGGCCGCAGGCTCAGCAGCCGGTGCCGGCCGGCGAGCACCACGCACAGGGGGGCGCCCTCGCCGGAGAGTGTCGCCAGCTCCAGTGCGTCCAGGGCCGTGGGGTCCAGCGTGTGCGCGTCATCGACCAGCAGGACGAGGGGCTGAGTGGCCGCCAGCCGCCACAGGTGCGCCGCGATGGCCCGCGCCACCCACTGCCTGCGCGCCGCCGGGTGCACGGAGCCCACGTCCACCGGGGGACGCGCGTCCGCGAGCAGCCGGCGCAGGGCTTCATCCGAGGGCGTCTGCGAGGGCAGGCCGAGGACGGTGGTGATGAGACTTCGCAGCCCGCTCTCGCTCGCGCTGCCTTCATCGGGGAGCGCCTCGACGAAGCGCACGGAGACGCCGGGCATGCCCTCCAGTTCGCTCCACCACGCCGTGAGCAGGCGCGTCTTTCCCAGCCCCTCTTCCGCCAGGAGGGTGCGCAGGACGGGCGAGCCCTGGGCCCGCGCGCGCGACAGGGCTTCGCGCAGCCACTGCCGTTCCGCGTCCCGGCCCAGGAGGACGTCGGGAGGTATCAGCGCGGCCCCTCGCGGCGTGCTGTGGGGCAGGTCGCCCAGGTGCGCTCGGGCGCTGGCCGTCAATGTGACGGACTCCGGGGTGAGGGTGGCGTCCGGCGATGGCCACCACCGCTCGGGTCGCTCCACCGCCGCGCCCCCCACGGTCAGCCGGCCCGCACGCTCGCGGACGCGCAGCGGCGCGGAATGAAGCGCGAGCGTCGCGTCGGGGGAGAGCGCGGCGCTGAGCACCGCTGCTGCCCGGAGCGCGGCGCGCAGCCCGGCTTCCACCGAGGCTTCGTGGGGGAACGCGAAGAGGCAGAGGCCCGGCTCCACGCGCGCGAGGAGGACGCCGCTCCCCGCGAGGTGGGCCTGCAAGGCCGGCGCATCCAGCGACGACCTCACGCCGAGGAGCGCCACCTCGTGTGTCGCTCGGTGGGTGTCGGGTGTCGCGGCGGTCGAAGGGCCTGTGCTCGTCCCAGGCGCAGCGTGGTGGGCGTGTGTCGCCGGCATGCCCTGCACAGCTCCCGCGTCCTGAAGCCCGCGCAGCTCCTCCGCCAGCGACCGCGCACTGTCACCCCGGTCCTCGGGCGCCTTGGCCAGCAGCCGCTGCACCCGTGCTTCCACCGCCGCGGGCACCGGCCACGGCGCGAGCGTCCGTAGCGCCGGAGGCCGCCGCGAGACATGCGCCTGGAGCACCGCCGCCGCCTCTCCGACAAAGGGGGGCCGCCCACACAGCAGCTCGAAGAACATGACCCCCAGCCCATACAGGTCCGCGCGCGCGTCGATGTTCCGCGCGTCCCGGCACTGCTCGGGTGACATGTACTCATGGGTCCCCAGCCGCTGCCCCGTCCGCGTGAGTCCCGGCGAAAGCCCCTCCGCCTCATCCTGGGCCGTCAGCCGCGCGAGCCCGAAGTCCAGCAGCACGAGCCGCTCGTCGGACAGCACGACGTTCTCCGGCTTCAGGTCCCGGTGCACCACGCCCGCGGCATGGACCTGGGCCAGCGCCTCCGCCAGGGCTCGCATCAGCGGCGCCGCATCAGCCCAAGGCAGGGCCCCGGCGCCCGGCAGCGTCATCAGCCGCCGAGCCAGCGTCAGGCCCTCGATGCGTTCCATGATGATGACCCGCTCACCGGCGCGCGTCGTGGCCTCGCCCAGCAGCCTCGGCACGGCGGGGGGGCCAACGCGGCGCAGGGCCTCCAGCTCCCGCCCCAGCCGTTCTCCCGCGAGCGGCTCCAACACCTTCAGCGCGACGTCCTGCCCATCCACCTCATGCCGCGCGGCGAACACCCGTCCAAACCCACCGCGCCCCAGCGGCGCTCCCAGGACGTAGCCAGCCACCTCCGGAGGCTCCGGCGAGGGGCCTGGGGCACGTGCTTCGACCGGGCCGTGGAGCGCACAGCGCTCAGCCACGCGGCGATGGCAGGTGGGGCAGCGCATGGGCGTGGGAACTCGGGGCCGGGAGCTTGGACGGCCACGCCCGGACGTCAGTCACTCATCTCCGGCAGCTCGGGCAGCACGTCCGGGTCCAGCTTCAGAATCACACACAGGCGCGTCAGGGTGGGGATGGTCGGCACCATCACCCCCCGTTCCACCCGAGCGAGCACCTCCACGGGGATTTCCAGTTGCTCGGCGACCTCCTCCATGCCGAGCCCCGCCTGCTGGCGGGCGGCTTTCAGTGCCGCTCCGAGCACCTCGGCCCTTTCCCTACGACTCGTCGTCATGGGCCGAGCATGACGCCTTCTCGCGTTCTCGTCATCCAATTCACCACATGCCGGTGCGCTGGCGCATGGCCCCGAACACTGCCCGGGGGGCGGGCGGCCGGGGCAAGCCCCCCCGGGCGTCGGCGGTGATTGTACGGTTCAGGGGGAGGGTGGCCGGGCGGCCCGGACGTGCGCAGGCTGGGCGACTGGGGTTGCGGCATTGGCGCCGGGCGAGGGCTGTGTTAGTTCGCCCCTCCCCCGGTGTCCCGCCAGAAAGAGGAGAAGCGAATGGCCCGCCGTCAGGTCCGTGTCGTCGGTGCGATGCTCCAGAACGAGCAGGGGCGCTACCTCATCACCCAGCGTCCCCCCACCGCGTCGCTGCCGCTGCTCTGGGAGTTCCCCGGCGGGCGCGTGGAGGAGGGCGAAGAGGACGCCGAGGCCCTTGCCCGGGAAATCCAGGAAGAGATGGGCGTGGAGGTGGACGTGCTGGGTCAGGCCATGCACACCCACCACGAGTACCCCAACTACGATATCGACTTCCGCGTCTTCCACTGCCGGCTGTCACGGCCCTCGGAGAAGGTCCAGCACCTGCGCGTGCATGACCACCGCTGGGTGACGCTGGAGGAGATGTCCGCGTACCGCTTCCCGGACGCGGATGCCAAGACGCTGGCGAAGCTGCTCGACCTGGACAGTTGACGTGCCGCGCCGTCTCCTCCTGGCGTTGCTGGCCGGAGTGCTGGGCGCGTGCTCCCGCTCCAAGCCGCCGCCCGCGGCGCCCCCGCCCGAGGCGACGCGCCAGGTCCCGGCCCAGGGCGTGCCGGGGTGCACGCGCTACAGCGAACCCCAGCGGTCCGGCGCCGTGCCCGACGTGCTGCCCGAGCTCTCCGGCCTGGCCGCCAGCCAGCGCCACGTGGGCGCCTTCTGGGCGCACAACGACTCCGGCCACGACTTCGAGCTGTTCGCGATGGACGCGAAGGGCACCATCCTCGCCCGGCTGACGCTCACCGGTGCCACCCCGCGCGACATCGAGGCCGTCACGGTGGGGCCCTGCGCTCCGGGGGCGTCGCGCGGCTGCGTCTACCTGGCGGACATCGGCGACAACTTCGCGCGCCGGGAGCAGGTGCGGCTCTACCGGCTGCCCGAACCGGAGGCGCTCGAGGACGCCACGGTGCCGGTGGAGGTGCTGCCCTTCAGGTACCCGGACGGGCCCCGCGACGCGGAGTCGGTCATCATCGACGCCCGCTCCGGCAGGTTGGCCGTCATCACCAAGACGCTGGACTCCCTGGGTGAGGTCTTCGCGCTGGAGGGCCTGCGCGCGGACACCGCCATCCAGGCCCGGAAGCTGGGGACGCTGACGGCGCCGCTGGGAATGGACCGGGCCACCACCGCGGCCTCCCTGCATCCGTCCGGTGAGCGGCTGCTGCTGCGCACCTACTCGCGCGCGTACGAGCTGCGCCGCCCCGACGCCGCGCGGCTGGAGGACCTGTTGCAAGGACAGCTCGTCGAGGTTCCGAGCGGGAGCCAGGCCCAGGCAGAAGCCATCACCTACGTGCAAGACGGCAACGGCTATTTGTTGGGCACGGAGTTCACTGGCCAACCCTTGTGGTTGAGCGGGTGTCGCTGATTCGCCGCAAGGGCCCGCACACACCGTGAAGCCCGCCTGGCGGGTTGACGGTATGGCAACGGTGAACATCTTTGGCCCGCCAGGGAAGACGCCTCGCGGTCGCGGTGTCCGCGTGTGCGGGGGAGGGGGAGGGTCGAGCGTGCCGACGATGAAGCCACAGGATTTGCCGCCTGGGATGGGCCCACGCGGAAAGAAGACAGACAAGCCAACGCCAACGGGGAAGGGGTTCAAGTTCGGCTCACCGTTGGGCTACATCCTGTTGCTCGTCCTGGGCTTCTTGCTGTTCCGCAACGTCTTCCAGGACGCGGGCGTGCGGCGTGTGAGCTACAGCCAGTTCCGCGACGGGGTGGAAGCCGGGAACTTCAGCCGGGTCCAGATTTCGAACGAGTGGGTGAAGGGCTTCCTCAAGGACACGGCGCAGCCGCCTCCTCCTTCAGACGGGGAGCGCCCGCTGCGCGGCGAGCCGAGCGCCCTGCCGTGGATGGCCTACCGCGTCGAGGGTGACGAGGGGCTGGTGCCGCTGCTGGAGCAGAAGGGCATCCAGTTCGAGGCCGTGCCGCAGTCCGGGCTGGGTGACGCGCTGTGGATATGGCTGTTGCCCCTGGGCATCTTCTTCCTCTTCTGGAGCTTCATGATGCGCCGGGTGGCCGGTGGCATGGGCCAGGGCCCGCAGAGCGTCATGAGCTTCGGGAAGACCCGCGCCAAGGTGCAGGCCGAGGCGGACACCGGCGTGGGCTTCAACGACGTGGCCGGCGTGGACGAGGCGGTCGACGAGCTGCGTGAAATCGTCGAGTTCCTCAAGACGCCCGAGAAGTTCCGCCGCCTGGGCGGGCGCATCCCCAAGGGGGTGCTGCTGGTGGGCCCTCCGGGGACGGGCAAGACGTTGCTGGCGCGGGCCGTGGCCGGTGAAGCGGGCGTTCCCTTCTTCAGCCTGTCGGGCTCCGAGTTCGTGGAGATGTTCGTCGGCGTGGGCGCCGCGCGAGTCCGCGACTTGTTCGCCCAGGCCACGGCGAAGGCGCCGTGCATCATCTTCATCGACGAGCTGGATGCCATTGGCAAGAGCCGCAACTCGGGCGTGGCCGGTGGACATGACGAGCGTGAGCAGACGCTCAACCAGCTGCTCGCGGAGATGGACGGCTTCGACAGCCGGGCGGGCCTCATCATCCTGGCGGCCACCAACCGTCCGGAGATCCTCGACAGCGCGCTGATGCGTCCGGGGCGCTTCGACCGGCAGGTGCTGGTGGACCGGCCGGACAAGCGGGGCCGTGAGCGGGTGCTGGAGATTCACGCCAAGGGCGTGAAGCTGGGCCCGGACGTGGACCTCAAGGCCATTGCCTCGCGCACCCCGGGCTTCGCGGGCGCGGACCTGGCCAACGTGGTGAACGAGGCCGCGCTCCTGGCCGCGCGCCGCAACCGCGACGCGGTGATGCGGGCGGACTTCGAGGAGGCCATCGAGCGGGTCGTCGCCGGTCTGGAGAAGAAGAACCGCCGGATGAACGAGCGCGAGAAGGAGATCGTCGCGCACCACGAGGCGGGCCACGCGGTGGTGGGGTGGATGATGCCTCACGCGGAGCGGGTGACGAAGGTGTCCATCATCCCGCGCGGCCTGGCGGCGCTGGGCTACACCATGTCGCTGCCGCTGGAGGACCGCTACCTCATGTCGCTGGACGAGCTGCGCGACAAGATGGCGGGGATGATGGGCGGCCGGGCCGCGGAGGAGATCTTCATCGGGGAAATCTCCACCGGCGCGTCCAACGACATCCGCCAGGCCACGGAGATGGCCCGGATGATGGTGCGGGACTACGGCATGAGCACGCTGGGCCCGGTGGCGCTGAGCGCGGACCATGGCCCGGGCTTCCTCCGCTCGGCGGGCGTGCCGGAGACGCGCAGCTACTCCGAGCAGACGGCGCGGATGATTGACGAGGAGGTGCGCAAGCTCGTCAGTGAAGCGCTCGACAGGGCCCGGCAGGTGCTGACCACCCACAAGGACAGGGTCCAGGCGTTGGCGGCCCGGCTCCTGGCCGTGGAGGTGGTGGAGGAGGACACCATGGTGACGATCCTGGGTCCCAAGGTGTTCGCGCAGCGCGGCCTGCTGCACCCGGAGGCGCGTCAGGTCATCTCCGCGCACCCGGTGGACGTCGGGAGCAGTGACGACCAGACGCCGCCCACGCAGCACTCGGACGCGCTCGACTCTTGAGCCTCCGGCTGGCTGGGCGCCTGCCCTCCAGCCGACCCGAAGCCCACCGCCACCGCGACGTCCTGCGGTGGCCGGTGGGCGAAATTATCTTCAAGGAGAAAGGAGGCGTCGCCGTGGAGAACAGGATCGGCAAGAGCTACATGGCCCGCAAGGCCCTCTTCGCGAAGGGGCTCAAGGAGGGACGGCTCACGGTTCAGGAGATTGAGGAGGCCCTGCCGGCGGGAACCCTGACGGCGGCGGAGCGGTGGCTCCTCTACTACTCGCTGCGGGCCGCCCAGGTGGAAATCGTCGACGAGGTGACGGGGCAGGTGGACCACGGCTTCATGGCCGAGTCCCCCGCCGCGCCGCAGGAGCACTAGCTCGCTCCCGCGTTGACAGGGGCCGTCTCGCGGTTAGGTTCCGGGCAGCAGCGCACCCACCATCGCCTCAGGTTCGACATGGCCGGCAACACCCGCACCGACGCAGCCCCCGACGCCCCCCAGCAGCCTCCCTCCTCCAACGGAGAGGGGCCTGCTTCAGCCGCCGAGGAGTCCTCCGCCCAGCAGCAGGCCCCGGAGGAGCACGCGGCTCCCGGTCAGGACGCGGAGCGGGAGCGGCTGGTGGCGGAGCTGGAGACGCTTCGCAAGAAGTTCGACACCGCCGTCCGCGCGGTGCAGGCCGCGGAGAAGGACCGCGAGGAGTTCAAGCAGCGCGTGACGCGGGAGCGTGAGCGCATGCTGGACGTGGAGCGCGGCAACGTGGCCGTCACGCTGCTGGAGGCCATTGACGAGCTGGACCGGTGCCTGTCCGCCAGCGCCCAGGACACCTCGCCGCTGGCCGAGGGCGTCCGGATGATCCGTGACGTGCTCCTGCGCAAGGCGCAGGAGACGGGCATCGAGCGCTTCAACGTCGTGGGGCAGACCTTCGACCCCAACCTCTCCGAGGCGGCGGACATGGAGATCACCGCCTCGCCGGACGAGGACCAGCGCATCGTCGCCGAGCTGCGCGCGGGCTACCGGCTGAAGGAGCGCGTCATCCGTCCGGCCCGGGTGAAGGTGGCGAAGTACATCGCCCCCGCCCAGGCCTGACGCCGCCGTCCAGGGCGCCCCCCGTCACGGGAAGGGGGCGCCGGGCCAGGTTGTTGAGTCCGCTCGACCCTGGTCCGCCGTGTAAGCTGCCTCTCCGTGCTCTCCCGATTCTTCTCCCTGTCTTTGGTGCTGGCGCTCGCCCCGGTCGCGGCGGACGCCGAGGGTCCTCTCGACGCGTGGCTTCCCGCGCGGGCCCGGGAGCATGCCGCGTGGTTCACCGCGCAGGCCGCGAATGTGGAAGGCCAGGCGGGCGGCCTGGGCCTGTGGCGCGAGCGCGCCGAGGCAGATCCGGGCATCCCCGACTTCGTGCCCCCGTCCTCGCTGGCGCCGTTGATCCGCGCGGTGGAGGCGGGCGTCGTCAACATCACCACCGTGGGGCCCCGGGCCGGGGGCCTGGAGGGGATGAAGAAGTCCACCGGCTCCGGCTTCGTGTTGACGCCCGACGGGCTCGTCGTCACGAACAACCACGTGGTGGCCAGCGCGCAGCAGATCGCCGTGCGCCTGGCGGATGGCCGCGAGTTCGCCGCCTCGGTGGTGGGCCGTGACGCCTCCACGGACGTGGCGCTGCTGCGCCTCAGCGGCGTGGACCTGGGCGAGCTGCCCGCCGTCTACCTGGGGGACTCGGACCGGATGGCCGTGGGCGACTGGGTGGTGGCCATTGGCAACCCCTTCGGCCTGGACCACTCCGTGTCGCACGGGATGATCTCCGCCAAGGAGCGCGTGCTGGGCGTGGGCCAGTTCGACGACTTCATCCAGACGGACGCGCTCATCAACCCCGGCAACTCCGGCGGGCCGCTCTTCAACATGAAGGGCGAGGTGGTGGGGGTGAACACCGCCATCATCAGCCAGGGCCAGGGCATTGGCTTCGCCGTCCCCAGCAACCTGGTGAAGGAGCTGCTGCCCAACCTCCGGGAGAACGGCAAGCTGGAGCGCGGGTGGCTGGGCGTCGTCATCAATGAGGACGGGAGCAGCGGTGGGGGTGAGCGCCGGGCCCCGCTGGTGAAGGACGTCTACCAGGGCAGCCCCGCCGCGTCCGCTGGCATCCGCCCGGGCGACAGGCTGGTGGCGGTGAACGGGCGGCCCATCGGCTCCTACCTGCAGCTCCTGCGCAAGGTGGCGCTGCTGGCGCCGGGCACCGAGGCGCGCCTGTCGCTGACGCGTGGCACCCAGACGCAGGAGGTGACGGTGCGGCTGGTGGCGCGCCCCGCCCAGGAGGCCACCGAGGGGCTCATCCAGCGGACGGCCAGCGAGGCGGAGCTGGGGCTGGTGCTTCGCGACCTCACGCCGGAGGTGGCCGCGCCCCTGGGGGAGACGGCCTGGTCCGGGGTGCTGGTATCGGGTGTCACCCCGCGCGGCCCGGCGGACTCGGCCGGCCTGCGGGCGGGGGACGTGGTGACGGAGGTGAACCGCCGCCGGGTGAAGGACGCGGCCGGGGTGCGCGCGGCGCTGGGGAAGGGGAGCGCCGGCGCCAGCATCCTCCTGCGGGTGAAGCGGGGCGAGGCGCTCCAGTACATCGCCATCGCCCGGTGAGGGGACGCCCGGCTAGCGCTTCTTGGCGTCCTTGCCGTTGAGCCACAGGCCCATGGCCTGGCCGCTGCGGCCCTCGGTGAGGAAGATGGCCTCGATGCGCGCCGTCACGCCGTGGCTCTTCCCGCCGCCCTTCTTGGGCAGGCTCCACACGCTCTGCGGGGTGAAGACAATCTGCGCCCGCACCGAGCGCGTGGAGAACAGGCGGTTGAACATCTGCAGGTTCCACCCCGCAGGCATGTTCCCCGTGACGGTGAGGTAGGGGAGGATGGGGTTGCCGCTCCCGTCCGTCTTCTTGGGCGCGCCGTGGGTGAGCGCCGAGCCTCCGCTGGGGAAGAACGGGGTGATGTTGATGCTGTACTCCCCCGTGCTCAGCGAATAGGGCCCCGGGGAGAGCATGGTGGCGTCGTCCTCGGTGACGATCATGTACAGCCGCTTGCCCTGGTACTTCTTCCGGAACGCCGCCGCGTTGGCCTTGCACTGCGAGTCCACGAAGGGGCCGTCGCAGGCGCCCACGTACTTGTCCAGGAAGGTCCCCAGCCCGCCCAGCGGCTCGGCTTCGTCACGCAGCCTGGCGAAGCGAGGGTCCGCGTCCGCCAGGGCAAGCGCGGGCACGAGGAGGAGGGCGGCGGCGAGGAGGATGCGATTCACGGGCGGGGTCTCCGGGAAACAGGGGGTCAGCCCGCAATCGTGCCATTTCGGAAAGCGTCCGGCACCCGTTACATGGGTGTGTGAGGGTGGATGTAGGTGAAGAAGTTGCCTACATCTGGCTACCGTGTAGGTTGCGCCTGTCACCACCTGTTCCGGGAGCTACCCCCATGTTCGAGCGTCCTCACGAGCGCCGTTCCCACCTGCGTTTCGACAAGGCCTTCACCGTCTACCTCACCACCCAGGATGGGATGCTTCGGGGGGTGGGCCGCAACATCAGCGCGCGGGGCATGTTCGTGGAGGTCCGGGACCAGGTGGGCCTGGGGGAGAAGCTGAAGGTGACGTTCGCCGGCGAGGACGGGACGGAGATGACGTGCCTGTGCGAGGTCCGCTACCAGGTGGCCCTGGCCTTCGGGCGCAAGGACGGGCGCGAGGGCAGCAGCCGCGGCGTGGGGCTGCGCATCGTGGCGTATGAGACGCAGGACGACGCGCCCCTGCTCCTGGTGGACCGCGAGCGGGTGATGCACTGACGTCGTCCCGGGGCCCGGAACAAACAAAAGGGCACGGCCTCCTGGAGGAGGACCGTGCCCTTCGTGTTTCCAGCGGTGGGCGGCGTGCCCGGGGCCGCGGCTACTGCGAGAAGCCCTCGAGGAGGTAGTGGGCCTCGATGCGCTTGAGCGCGAGAATCATCGCGGCGCAGCGGGTGTCCACCGTCTCACCGATGCAGTACTGGCGGCTGTCGTGCATCTCCGTCTTTCGCGGCTGGTTGCGGGAGATGTCGCGGATGATGCGGTAGTTGCGCTTCATGGCGCGCTCGAGCCGCTGGTCGACCTCGGCCTCGGTCCAGCGCTCCATGCGCTTGTTCTGGATCCACTCGTAGTAGCTCACCGTCACGCCGCCGGCGTTGGCGATGATGTCCGGGATGAGCTCGATGCCGCGCTTCTCCAGGATGCGGTCGGCCTCCGGGGTGGTGGGGCCGTTGGCGCCCTCGGCCACCAGCTTGACGCGCAGGCGCTCCGCCACCTCGGCGGTGATTTCGCCGCCCAGGGCCGCGGGGACCAGGATGTCCGCCTGGACGTCCCAGAGGTCCTTCTTGTCGATGCGCTGGGCGCCCGGGAAGCCGAGCACGCTGTGCTTGAGGTTCTTCGCGTCCTGCACGTAGGCGGAGAGCGCGCTCACGTCGATGCCGTCGCCATTGAAGATGGTGCCGTCGGCGTCGTTCACCGCGAGCAGGCGGGCGCCCATCTGCGACAGGATGTTGGCGGCGTGGCTGCCCACGTTGCCGAAGCCCTGGAGGATGAACGTCTTGCCCTTCACGGACTCGCCGCGGTCGGCGTAGTAGTCCTCGATGCAGAAGGCGACGCCCTGGCCCGTGGCCTTGTTGCGGCCCTCGGAGCCACCGATGCGCACGTCCTTGCCGGTGACGATGCCGCGCAGGTTGTGGCGCTCGCGCTCACCGTCCGAGTACTGGCGGTAGAGCAGGGCCATGATGCCGGGGTTGGTGCCCACGTCCGGCGCCGGGATGTCGATGTCCGGGCCAATCATGCTCTTGAGCCGGTACATGAAGCGCAGGGTGATGGCCTCGATCTCCTCGCGGCCGTACTCGCGCGGGTCAATCTGGATGCCGCCCTTGCCGCCGCCGAAGGGGACCTCGGCGATGGCCGTCTTCCAGGTCATCTCCGCGGCCAGGGCCTTGAAGAGGTCCAGGGACACCTCGCGGTGGTAGCGCAGGCCGCCCTTGTAGGGGCCGCGCGCCTGGTTGTGCTGCACGCGGTAGGCCTTGAAGCGCTGCGACTCACCGGGGACCAACTGGTACACCTTGCCGTCGGGCAGGCGCAGGTGGCCCTGGCGGATGTCCACGTCCGAGCCCAGCAGGGCGCGGCCGTTGAGGATGATGTTGCCGTTGGCCAGCAGCTCCAGGCCTTCCTTGTTGCGCACCTGCGTCTCGGGCAGGTTGGAGAAGGTCCGCGCCTTCTCCTCGGAGAGCGGGACGAGGCGGTCCTTCAGCTTCGCCGTGACGTAGAAGATGTGCTCGTAGTCCGGCTCCTCCAGCTCGAGGCGGACGCGCTTGTCCAGCGCGATGAGGTCCGCGGCACGATGGAAGATCTCCATCGCCTCGGTGTAGACGGTGCGCTTGGGCGTAGGAGCCGGGGCACGCATGAAATTCTCTTCGCTGGCCATGACGGAAGATGCTCCTTGTCGCGTCGCCGCTCGTGGGCGAGGCACGTGGGGGTAGCGGCGCCCTTATGTGCATAGGCGCTCCGAGAGTTCAACCGCGCCAAGCACCCCCCGCGCCTCAGAATCTGGAAAGATAACGGGCACTTATCGCAACGCGATGTGTCAGCGGCGACAGACGCGGTGTGTCATCCGTGTCAGGGTGGTCAACCGTGGAGATGGTTGGAAAACCAACGATGCGGGCGCGCGGAAACGGGTCGGGGAGGCGGGGAGGGTGCGCTCCTGCCTTCATTTCTGCTTGCCGGACATGAGCCGCCATGGTACTCCCCGCGCACCTGTCGCGCCGACATAGCTCAGCGGTAGAGCAACTGATTCGTAATCAGTAGGTCCCCAGTTCAAGCCTGGGTGTCGGCTCCAAGAAGAAAGAAGGGCTGGTTGCTTCAAGCAACCAGCCCTTTTTGTTTTCCGCGGCGGGCAACTCGGGGCCGCGACAATTTCAGCGGCCCTGCTTCCTCACCGGAACTCGTCCACGATGTAGACGCCTGCTCGGGGCGAATCGGTGATGGCTGTCCCTGGCTTGGACTCCGGGTGCTTTCGGAGCTGCCCGAACCCAGGGTGGCGAGCAGGGCGGCCAAGGCAAGGAACGGGACGTCCGTGCCATCCGTCAGGGTCACGACCAACGGAATGCCCTCATCGCGGTCGAGATCCCGGATGGACTCCAGGATGATCTTGTTGCGGGCCACCGTGAGTGGTTCGAGCCGACCTTCCCAGCCGATCATCTTCGTCTTGCTCGGGTTGACGGGCTGCTCGAAGCGCAACGTCGTGATGACCTGCCCTTTCACGTAGACGGAGTGGGTCCCGTTCGCCGGATGCTCGGAGAGCAGGATGGACCGCCGAGCGTGGTCGGCGGCCTGCGCACCCAACGTCGCTAGCGCTACGAATGTCAGGATAGATCTTGTGGATTGGGTAGGTCTCATAGAGCAGACAACCTCCAAGAGCGTGGTGGGGCAAGTCACTCTTCGCTCGTTGTTGCCTGAAAGGCAGTGCAACCTGCGAGGTATGGAGCTTTGGTTGGAACGCGTGTAGTGGGAGCTGTCGCGCGAACTCCGCTGAAGTCGTCAGACTCCAAAGTCAGGCTGCAGCGCGTCCTGATTCCCAGCGGCGCCTTCGGGGGATGCCATGAGATGGGTTGCAGTCGTGTCGTTGCTGCTTCTTTCGGCGGGGTGCGCGACCACCCGCGTTGTCCATATTGACGTCGGGAATGGGCAGCAGGTCGTCCACGAGTCGGTGGATGTTGACCCGGTTCTGGTGAGTGAGGACGAGTTCAAGTCCGCCCTCACGCGCCTCATCCTGGACCTGCGGATGGACGTTGCGTTCTGAGAGGCTGATGAGAGGGATGAGCGCGGGTGGTCTCGGTCCAAATCGCTTCTGGCGTCTTCCCAAGGCATCGTCGATTCAGGTTCGGGCAGTTCGCTGGAGACCCTGTACTCGCGCATCTGCCCCGACGCGGACGATTGCTTGACCCTGGTGGGTGGGACGGGGCTGACGTTCTCCCGGAAGGACCGGACGCTGATGGCGCTATCCTTCGCGCTCGACACCGTATGGGAGAGCGTCGAGGTCGAGGTCGGCAAGGTGCTGAACCCGGTGGCGCTGAAGGCCATGGTGACATCGGCCGCGCTGACGCTGCTCCTCACGCTGGCGTTGCCCGAGCCTGTCACCAAGGTCATCGCCGTGGCCTTGACGGCGGCGATGGTGGCCTACCTGGGCGTGGTGCCCGTCTGGGAGATTGGGCGCGGATTCGTCCGGTTGTGGGATGATGCGGGGACGGCGATGAGCGTCATCGAGCTACGCTGAATGTTGCCCTGGCGCCCGGGGCCGCTGCCGCCTTGGCGATGTATTCGGACGGGCGGTATCCGGGCGACGCCGAAGGGCCGGTCCATCACATCTGCACGAACAAGAACACCCTTGCTGACACTGCCGGAGGGCCTTGGACGCCGAGGTGCGAGGAGGTCTTCAAGAAGGCCGGAATGACTCTTGAGGACGCTGCAAACAAGGTGCGGCTCAATGGGCACGATGGGCCTCATCCTGAATTTTATCACAATGAGAGGTGCTGCTGCGACTCAATCGTTCTGTTGCACGCTGCCGAACGACGGAGAGCTGCCGGGCCAGTTTGATGAAGGAACTCGCGAAGATTGCAGATGAGTTGCTCACACCGGGCTCAGAATTGCGCAGCTTCATCGTGAAGTAGGAGGGTAGGGTGGAACGGAACTTCTATTGGGTGAGACTTGGTGATGTGCCGCAGTGGCTTCTTGAGACGCCGATACGGGATTCTGGTGAGGCGTTTGACGAGCCTTGGATGTTCGCGGATGGGCGCGTCCTTCCAGACTCTGGACCCATCAAGGCCCAGATCTCACATCCCGGGAAGAAGCGCGCGTTCGTGTTCGCAGGAGTAGAGGGAACTCCCATCGTCAGCGAAGCACTCGCGAACGTTTTCAGGACGCTGGCTCCCGACGATGTTCAGCTCTTTCCGGTGTCGATTGAGAGAGAGTCCGAGCAGTACTTCGTCGTCAATGCAATCAAGGTCGTTGATGCCATTGACGAGGCACGGTGCCGGGAGGTGCATCACTATGACGAACCGTCCCCTGATTACCCAGGCGAGTACAACTGGATCTACGGACTGCGAATCGACCCCTCGAAGACTGAAGGCGCGCATGTCTTTCGGCTGAAGAAGTTCAAGACCGCGTTCATCGTCTCAGAGGAAGTCAAGGACACGCACGAACGGGTCGGCAACCTGGGCGTGTCGTTCGAGCGCGTGACAGAGGCTCCCGACCTCCATTGACGGTCGGTCGTGTTCCTTCGGCGAGCGTGCGTGAAGGGCCCTGCCGCTCCCCCGTCGAACCGCGATGAGGGCTCGTGGTCAGTGGTGCGCGGGCAGGGGCGCCTCGGCGGCTTCGGGCGCCTCGGCGGCGCGCACCTCGACGCGCGGCAGCCGCACCAGCTCCATCGTGGCGGACGCCAGGTCGATGCCCTCCTCGCGGAAGCGCGTGAGTACGCGCCGGGAGATTGCGTCCTTCACCTCGCGCACGCCGTATGTCTTCACGAGGAAGCGCACGCTCAGCTCTACCCAATTGTCCGTGAGCCGCAGGTAGACGCGGGGCTCCAACTCGCTGGCATGAATGAGGAAACGCTCGCGCAGGTGGGCCAGCTCCCGGTGGCCCTCCTCGATGATGCCGGCGGTGGCCTCGCGCACGGCCGCCAGCACGGTGGCCTCGGCGCGCTGCAGGTCCGTGTCGTACCGCAGTGGGAGCCGGAGCTCCTCCCAGAGGAAGTTGAAGCTGCGCGTATAGTTGTACGTGGGCTGCTTGAAGACCTCCGCGTTGGTGATGGTGACGACGCGCCCGGTGTACTGGCGCGCGGACACCCAGTGGTGCGGGTCGGGATTCAGCAGCGCGGGCACACCCATCTCCATCACCGTCGTCTTGAGCAGGCCAATGTCCAACACGTCTCCACGCACGTCTCCAACCTGGATGCGGTCGCCCAGATCGAACGTCTTTCCGAAGACGATGACGAAGTAGCCCGCTACGGACAGCACCGCGTTCTGCGAGGCGAAGGCGAGCCCGCCAGCCAGCAGACCCAGGAACGTCGCCAGGCGGTTGGGGTTGTCGAACCAGATGGACAGGAGCAGCAGCGTCCCCACCGCGCCGAACGCGAGCCGGATGCCCTTGCGCGCCCAGATGGAGCGGCGAGACACACCCGTCCCCAGCCCCACCACCACCGTCAGCAGCGCGCGCACACCCAGCACCACCGCGAGCACGGTCAGCGACAGCACCACCTTGTGCAGCGTCTCTGCGTTGAGGCCGAGGACGCGGACACCGAACAGCTCCATGCCCACAAGCTGTGTTGGCCTCCAGGGCGCCACAAGGACGCAGGCGTCACGCGGCGGACAACCAGACAGGCGCAGGCCCGGCGCCTGGAGGAATTCGGGCCCGAGGTGAGCGGGGCGAACGCACCTGGACGACGAGGACCGTGCGCTGCCCGACAGCGCTTCCGCACGGGCGCGGACGGCGCGGATGGTTCACTGTTCTCGAGCCGCCACACGAACGCTCGACGAAGCGCGGCGCATTTCGCGGAGGCGCCGTTCCGTCTACCTCCCAGGCTTGAACTGGAGGCAGACCATGGCTTCGGACGACAACAACCCCCCTTCCCGCCGTCAAATCGTCGGAGGGCTGGCCACTGGCGTTGCAGCGGCGCTCGCCACGCCAGCGTTGGCCCAGGACGGAGGGACGGCACCCGCCGTCGCGGCGCCGCTCCAGAACCCTGTCACGCTGTACCCGAAGCCTCCGTTCGCGAAGCAGTCGCAGCCCTGGCCGGGGCTGTCGAGCAAGATGCAGCCCCGGCCGGACCATGGCGAGAAGCGCTAAAAGGGCGCTGGCCGCCTCGCGGGCCGCAGGGCGCTCATCACCGGCGGAGACTCCGGCATCGGCCGCGCCGCCGCCATCGCCTACGCGCGCGAGGGCGCGGACGTGGCCATCAACTACCTCCCCGCGGAGGAGCCCGACGCGCAGGAGGTGGTGGCGCTCATCAAGGCCGCGGGCCGCAAGGCGGTGACGCTGCCCGGCGACCTCCGGAGCGAGGCCTTCTGCAAGAAGCTCATCGCCGACGCCGTGAGCCGGCTCGGGGGGCTCGACATCCTCGTCAACAACGCCGCCCGGCAGCAGAGCCACGACTCCATCCTGGACATCACCACCGAGCAGCTCGACTGGACCTTGAAGACGAACCTCTACGCGATGTTCTGGATCACCAAGGCGGCCGTGCCGCACCTCAAGCCCGGGGCGACCATCATCAACACCACCTCTGTCGTCTCGTATGACCCGCCGGAGAACCTGCTCGACTACGCGATGACGAAGGCCGGCATCACGAACTTCACCCAGTGCCTGGCCAAGCAGTTGGCGAAGCAGGGCATCCGGGTGAACGGCGTGGCGCCGGGGCCATTCTGGACGCCGCTCCAGGTGACTGGCGGGCAGACGCAGCAGAACCTCGTCACGTTTGGCCAGAACACGCCCATGGGCCGCCCCGGCCAGCCCGCGGAGCTCGCGAGCATCTTTGTGGAGCTGGCGAGCCCGGGGACCAGCTACTCCACCGGGCAGATCTTCGGCGCCACTGGCGGGCGTGGCGGACCCTGAGCCGCCCTACGACGGGCGGCGGGCTGCGTCCCCGTCGTCGTGGCGCGCCTGCCGGGGCCGAGGCAGCGTCTCCGGGGGCGCGTCCTGCCGGCGAATCACGGACATGGAGCCGTCGGTCTCCAGCACGACGGCCTCCACCGCCCCGAGCCGGGCCACGCCCTGGTCGCGCAGCACGGAGAGCACCTCCTCCTCCACCACCCGGGCCCGGCGCATGGCCTGGGGAAGGAAGCGGCCCTGGCGCACGAGCATGACCGGCTCGGACTTCACCAGCGTGTTGAAGGCGGGCCACCTTCCCGACGTCCAGGTGACCAGGAACTGGAGGCCGATGAGCACGGCGAAGGCGAGCAGGCCCTCGGTCAGGGCCACGTCCTTGGACAGCAGCACCGTGGCCAGCGTCGAGCCCAGCGCCACCGTCACCACCAGGTCGAAGGCGTTGAGCTTGGAGAGGGTCCTAGGACCGGAGAGGCGCAGCATCAGCACGAGGGCCACATAGGCCGCCGCGCCCACGAACAACACCCGGGCCAGGTCATGCCAACTGTCGAAGAACATCGTCCTCCTCCTGGAGTCCTGCGTGACGTCAGTGGGCATTGCGCGTCGTGGAGGCGCCGCCCCCCAGCCCCAACGCTTCCCGGTTCTTGAAGAAGATGAAGACGCCCATCACGACGAGGAAGCCGGAGAAGGCTGTCTTGAGCGTCGCCTGGGAGACGAAGTGGGACGCCCAGGTGCCCAGCAGGATGCCCACCACGGCGATGGCCGTGAAGATGCCCAGGGAGACCCAGGGCACCTCGACGTGGCCGAGGTAGCCGGCGAAGCCCACGAGGGAGTTGAGGGCGATGACGAGCAGGCTGGTGCCCACCGCCTGCTTCATGGGCAGGCCCACCAGCAGCACCAGCGCCGGGACGATGAGGAAGCCGCCGCCCACGCCGACCAGTCCGGTGAGGCCCCCCACCCCGAGCGCGGCCAGCGCCATGAGGGGGAAGGACGCCTTCCGGGGCTCGGGCGCCTGCGCGGTGTCCTTCCGGCCGTTGCGGAACATGAAGATCGCGGAGACGAGCATCACCGTGGCGAAGAGCAGGAGCTGCGTCGTCCCGGAGATGAGCGCGGACAGGCGCGCCCCGGCGTAGGTGCCCGCCATGGCCACCGCCCCGAAGACGAGGGCCGCCTTCCACTGGACGTTGCCCTTGCGCCAGTGGCTCGCCGCGCCGAAGAGGCTGGTGACGCCCACCACGGCGAGCCCCATGGCGATGGACTCCTTGGCCCCGTAGCCCAGGACGTACACGAGGATGGGGACGGTGATGATGGAGCCGCCGCCGCCGAGCAGGCCGAGCGACAGGCCCATGAGCGCCGCGAGGGAGAAGCCGAGGAGGGGCATGGTGTCTGTCCTGTCGCGCCGCGCGCTCAGCCCTGGGGCCGGGGCGCGGGCGGCTCACGCACGGCGAGCATCCCGCCCGCCAGGTTGAAGAGGTGTTTGAAGCCGCCACGGGCGAGCAGCTCCGCCGCCTGCGCGGAGCGCCCGCCCGAGCGGCAGATGAGCAGCAGCGGCGCCTCGCGCGGCCACGCGGCGGCGGCGGCCTCGAGCGTGCCCAGGGGGACGAGCTCGGCGCCGGGCAGGTGGCCCAGGGGGCCCGTGTACTCGTCCGGCTCGCGCACGTCGATGCGCCGCACCTCGGGGCCAAGCGTGTCGAGTCGCGAGGGCGCGATGTTCTGATAGGGGCGGGGTGTCATGGTCGGGACTCCTGCGAAGAGGTCAGAAAGCTCAGGCGCCCTGGGGTGAGGGCGCCGTGTGTCCGCAGGCGCGGTTGGCCGGGACGGCGGCGTCAATCAGCCTGGGCTTGGGCAGGTTGAGGTTCTCCATGATGTGGATGAACTCCTCCTGGCTCTTGCCGGCCACGCGGGGGTTGTGCCGCTTCTCCTCGGCGATGCTCGTCACCGTGCGGCCCTTGTAGTCGTGGCCGGGGTAGACGAGCGTCTCGTCGGGGAGGGCGAAGAGGACGCGCGTGAGGCTGTCGTAGAGCTGGCGCGCGTCCCCGTTCTGGAAGTCGGTGCGGCCGTTGCCGCGCACGAGCAGGGCATCTCCGGTGAAGACGCGGTCGCCGAGCAGGTAGCTGAGGCTGTCATCCGTGTGCCCTGGGGTGGCGAGCACCTGGAAGACGAGCTGACCGACGCGCACCTCGTCCCCGTGACGGACCTGGACGTTGGCGCAGCTGGCGCCGTTCACGCTCCCCACCACCGTGGCCTGCGTGCGCTCCCGCAGCGCGCCCGACGCGGTGACGTGGTCGGCGTGGACGTGGGTGTCGAAGACGTGGGTGAGGGTGAGGTCCAGCTCGGCCACCAGCTGCAGGTCGCGGTCGGCCTGCTCCAGCACGGGGTCGATGAGGACGGCCTGGCGCGTGGCCTCGTCGCCGATGAGGTAGGTGTACGTCGAGGACTCGGAATCGAAAAGCTGCCGGAAAATCATGTCGAAGCCTCCTGTCCATGAGAGCCCGGGGCGTGGAAGAAGGATTCAGGCCCTCCTGCTGAATCCTTTCCTGGGACCCTGGCTCTCACGCGACATGACTTCCTCCCTCCTCCTTCCTCTCCTCGGCGGGGCCCTCATCGGGCTGAGCGCCTCCCTGCTGCTCCTGGCCAACGGCCGGGTCGCCGGCATCAGCGGCGTGGTGGGCTCGTTGCTGGCCCCCGTGCGCGGTGACATCTCCTGGCGCGTGCTCTTCTTCGCCGGGCTGCTCGCCGGGGGCCTGCTGCTCGCCTGGCTGCGGCCCGGCTCCTTCCCTGTGCCCTCGGCCCCAAGCGCGGGCGGCGTCTGGCTGCTGGCGGGGGCCGGACTGCTGGTGGGGTTCGGCTCGCGGCTGGGCAACGGCTGCACCAGCGGGCACGGCGTCTGCGGCATCAGCCGGGGCTCGGTCCGCTCCATCTCCGCCACGCTCACCTTCATGGCCACGGGCGTCCTCACCGTCTTCCTGGTCCGCCACGTCCTCTAGAGAAAGCCCCCCATGCGTCCCTCCCTCAGTGCGTTTCTCAGTGGCCTCATCTTCGCCCTCGGACTGGGCCTCGCGGGCATGACGGACCCGGCCAACGTCCTCGGCTTCCTCGACATCACGGGCGACTGGGACTACCGGCTCGCGTCCGTGATGGGAGGCGCCATCGCCGTTCACGCGGCGCTGCGGCCCCTCATCCAGCAGCGCGCGCGGCCCCTGTTCGCCGCCAGGTTCCCCGCGTTCGCCGCCAGCAAGCCGGACGCGAAGCTCCTCGTGGGCTCGGCCCTCTTCGGCGTGGGCTGGGGGCTGGGCGGCTACTGCCCTGGTCCCGCGCTCACCGCCCTGGCGACCGGGGCCGTCCCGTTGCTCGTCTTCGTGCCCGCCATGTTCGCCGGCTTCTACCTCGCGCAGGTGCTGCAGGCGCGGAGCGGCCAGGGCGCACCGCGTCCAGGCGCCCCGCGCGTGGGCGCCGCGCCCGCGCCGTAGCCCCCGGTGCCGCCATGAAGAAGCGAGGGCGCTCCGCCTCTCAGAGCGCCCTCGGCCTTCACCGGGAACCTTTCACCCGCCCCACCGTGTCCTCATGCCTGTGAGCGCCCGCGCCTTCATTGAACGTGCCCTGGAGCACCTGCCCGCCCTGAGACGGGTGGGGCGCAGGCTGACAGGCAGCGCCGCGGAGGCGGATGACCTGGTGCAGGAGACGCTGGCGCGTGCCCTGGAGCAGCGCGGCGCGCTGAGAGAGCCCGCGCGCCTCAAGGCCTGGCTGCTCGCCGTGCAGCGCACCGTGTACCTCAACTCCCGCCGGGGCCTGCGGCCTCACCTGGAGGTGCTGGAGGGCGGGCTGGGCAGGGCGCGGCCACCGGAGCCCTCCGCGGACCTGGAAGAGGAGCTGCACGCCCGCACCCTGAGCGCGGGGATGCAGGCGGCGCTCGAATCCCTGGCGCCGGAGTGGCGCGACACGTTGTGGCTGCGGGAAGTCGAAGAGCTGAGCTACGAGGAGATTTCCCACGTGCAGGGCTGCCCGGTGGGCACCGTGCGCTCGCGGCTGGCGAGGGCGCGGCTGGCGATGCTCGACTTCCTCGAGAAGGAGAAGGCCCATGGAAGCCTGTAGCCCCCAGTGGCAGGAGCGTCTCTCCGCGTGGTTCGACGGGGAGGTCCAGGCCCATGAGCACCAGGCGGTAGAGCATCACCTGGCCCGCTGCGCCGGCTGTGCCCGGGAGGCGGCCCGCTACGCCTCGCTGCGGCAGGCGCTGAAGGCGGAGGGCGCCGCGGAGGCGCGAGTGTCGCCCGCGCTGGCGGAGCGTGTCACCCGGCTGGCGCCACGTCCCCGGCCGTCCTTTCCCAGGCGGAGGCTGGCGGCGGGCCTGGCCGCGGCGCTGACGTCGGTGGGCGTGCTCTGGACGTCCTGGCCCAGCGGCCTGGGCATGAACGAGGCGCTGGCGATGGACCTCGAGCGGCACCACCTCAAGGCCTTCTCCCGGGTGACGCCCTGCGAGTTCGAGTCCTCGGACCCGGCCGAAGTGAAGGCGTGGGTGGAGCGGGAGGTGGGCTATGCGGTGGAGGTGCCGGTGGTGCCCGGGGCGACGTTGCTGGGCGCCCGTCGCTGCCGGCTGCACGGGAAGCTCTCCGCCTCGCTGCTGTACCGGCACGAGGGCGGCAAGGCGATGACGCTCTTCCTCCCACTGCCGGGCTCGGACGCGGCGCGGGAGGCGGCCCGCTTCGCGGGTGATGGGCCTCGGTGCACGCAGGGGCCCGTGGGTGAGCGCATCTGCGTGGCGCCTCGTGGGGGCGCGCTGGCCGTCTCCGAGCTGGAGCCCGCGGTGCTCCTGGCCGCGCTGGCCCGCCTCGCTCCCTGAGGTGCCCGGGCAGCGGTCGGGGCGCCGGGCGGGGGAGGGCGCTGAATCCTTTGGCCGCCGCCACGGCTCTCACCGGGCTGCACGCACTTTCCGGGGGCCCTCTGGCCTCCGGTGCTGAATGGAGCCGCGCCATGAAGGTCGTTCTCGTCGTCACCGTCGCCGCGTTCGTGGGTCTCCTCTTCATCGCCTGCGCGCGCCCGCGGTCAGGTGACGCCGCCGTGGGGGCCGAGGCCCGCCGACGGGTGGAGGCGGGCGCCACGCTGGTGGATGTCCGCACGCCCGAGGAGTACGCCGCCGGGCACCTGCCGGGCGCGGTGAACATCCCCGTGGGCGCGCTGGCGGAGCGGCTCGGTGAGCTCGGCTCGCCGGGGACGCCCCTGGTCGTCTACTGCCGCAGTGGCGCGCGCAGCGCGCGCGCCGAACGCTTGTTGAAGGCGCAGGGGTTCCAGGACGTCTTCGACCTCGGGCCCCTGTCGGCGTGGCCGTGACGCGCGAGGCGGTGGAGGCGCGCCGCCGTCCGGGAACTCCGCGCGGCCCGCCTCGTGTCTCCTCCGCTGTCTCCTTCCTCCCCTCGTGAGGTGCTCCACGATGTCTCGTCTTTTGTCCGCGCTCGGCGCGCTGCTCGTCCTGGCCTCCGGCTGTGCTTCATCGCGGCCCCCGGTCGCCGACAGCGCTCCGACGTCCCAGCGACAGCAGCTCACCGTCCTCTACGTGGCGGACCTGCACGCGCAGCTGCGTGCCCACCCCGAGCTCTTCTGGCGCGGCGGGAAGGAGCGCATCGAAGTGGCGGGTGGCTTCGCCCGCGTGGCCGCCGCCATCCAACGGATTCGGGCCGAGCGTGGTGGGGACGTGCTGGTGCTCGACGCCGGTGACACGATTCAAGGCTCGGGCGCGGCGGCCCTCAGCGAGGGCGGGGCCCTCATTGAGCCACTCAACGCGCTCGGGCTGGACGGCGGGGTGCCCGGCAACTGGGAGGTGGTGTACGGCCCCGCGGTGCTGCGCCAGCGCGCCCGTGAGCTGAAGCACCCGCTCTTCGCGGCCAACCTGCGCGACGCGGCCAGCGGCGAGCGGCTCTTCCCGCCGTACCTGGTGAAGACGGTGGGCGGGGTGAAGGTGGCCGTGGTGGGCTTCACGGACCCGGACGTCCCGCGCCGTCAGCCCCCGGGGTACAGCCAGGGGCTGCGCTACGACGGCCCGGAGGCGCTGCCGGCGCTGGTGCGCGAGGTGCGCGAGCGCGAGGGCGCCCAGGTGGTGCTCCTGATGACGCACGTGGGGCTCGCCAAGGCCGTGGGGCTGGCCGCCAGGGTGCCCGGCGTGGACGCGCACCTCTCCAGCGACACGCACGAGCGCACCTATGAACCCATCGAGCAGGCCGGTAGCTGGGTGGTGGAGCCTGGCGCCTTCGGCTCCTTCCTCGGCCGGTTGGACTTGTGGCTGGAGGACGGGAAGGTGGTGGATCGCCGCTGGGAGCTCATCGAGCTGACCGCGTCGCGCTGCCCCGAGGACCCCGAAGTGGCGCGGCTCGTGGAAGCAGCGCTCGCGCCTTACGAGGAGGAGCTGTCCGTCCCGGTGGGGCACACCGACGTGACGCTCGCGCGCTACGCGGTGGTGGAGAACCCGCTGGACAACGTGCTGGCTGATGCCATCCGCGCCGCGGGCGGGACGCAGATTGGCCTCTCCAACGGCTTTCGCTTCGGCACGCCGCTGCTGCCCGGGCCCGTGCGCGAGGCGGACCTGTGGAGCTTCTTTCCCATCACCAACAAGCTGAAGACGGGCAAGGTGAGTGGCCGCCAGCTGCGCGCCTTCTGGGAGCAGGAGCTGGAGAACGTCTTCGCGAAGGACCCGGAGAAGCGCTTCGGCGGGTGGCTGCCTCGCCCCTCGGGGATGACGCTGCGCTTCCGCGCGGAGGCCCCCAAGGGGCAGCGCCTCCTCGCCCTGGAGGTCGCTGGCGAGCCGGTGGTGGACGAGCGCCTCTACACCGTGACGGCCTGCGAGCGGGAAGGGGACTCGCCGGACATGCTCTGCCGCATCCCCGGCGTCCAGGAGCCGCGGGTGCTCGACGTGGACGCGCACGAGGCGGTGCGCCGCTTCCTCGCCGGCAATCCACGCCTGCGCGCGTCGCTGGAGGGCCGCGCGGTGGGCGAGGACCTGCCGGCCGTGCTCCGCACCCAACAGGTCCAGCCGTGAGCGGGACTTCCTCCCACCGCCCCCCTGAAATGACCGCGCCTCTCGCCGCTTCCAAATCGACTCTCGCCGCGCCTCCTCCCGGAGGCCCCTGGCGCCGACGGCTGCCGGGCCTCGGGCTCGCCGCTGGGCTGGCGGTGGTCAGCTACGGGCTGGCCACGCTCCCCGGCCTCATGGTGGTGGGGCCCCTCACGGTGGCCTTGTTGATAGGCATCTCACTGCGCACGGCGCTGGGGCTGGCCCCCGGCCTGGTGGAGGGCACGCGCTACTCGGCGCGCACGGTGCTGCGGTTGGGCATCGTGCTGATGGGGGCGCGGCTCGACTTCGGGCTGGTGGCGACGGTGGGCCCGCGCGTGCTGCTGCTGGCCCTGGCCGTCATCGTCGGCGGCATCCTGGGCATCCGCTGGGTGACGAAGTGCTTCGGCGTGCCGGAGAAGCTGGGCACGCTGCTGGCCGTGGGCACCTCCATCTGTGGCGCCAGCGCGGTGGTGGCCGCCAGCTCCGTCACCCGCGCGGAGGAGGAGGACACCACGCTGGCGGTGGGCCTGTGCGGAATCCTGGGCACGGTGGGCGTCCTCTTCTACGTCTTCGTGGGGCCGCTGCTGGGGCTGAGCACCGCGCAGCTCGCCATCCTGTCGGGCGCCACGTTGCATGAGGTGGCGCAGGTCATGGCCGCGGCCTTCACCTGGGGCACCTCCGCCGGGGACCTGGGCACGCTGGTCAAGCTCACCCGCGTGGTGCTGCTGGCCCCCGCGCTCGTGGTGCTGGGGCTGGTCTCCGGCGCGGGCGGGCAGGTGCGCTATTCGCTGAAGGAGCCGCCCATCCCGTGGTTCGTCATCGGCTTCCTCGCGGTGGGCATGCTGGGCACGGTGGGCGTGGTGCCCGCCGCCGCCAAGGCGTGGCTCTCCACCGCCAGCGTCTTCCTCATGGTGATGGCCATGGCGGCCATGGGGCTGGGCACCCACCTGCGCATGGTCCGCCGCGCGGGCATGCGGGTCGTCTACGCGGGCCTCGTCGGCTTCGCCGCCCTGGCGCTGTCCGCCTGGGGGCTCATCCAGTTGCTGTCCATCCAGTAGCCCTTGAACTGCTTCGGAGTCCGTCCAGATGAATCGCTTCCTGCCATTGCTCGTCATCGCGCTCATCACCGCGCCCCTGGCCGCGCTCGCCGCGCCGCCGTCCCAGCCCGCGAAGGAGGAGGTGCCCGCTCGCCAGGGCAAGCTCGTCTTCGTGGCCACCACGGGCCTGGAGGACATCGGCACCCTCTCCAGCTCCCTGCGGCACGTGAAGAGCGCCAAGGCGTCGGGTTACCTCTCGGACGTGGTGTGGCTCACCTACGGCCGCGCGGTGGTGGCGCTGGACCCGACGGTGAAGGCCGTGCCGGCGGAGGTCCGCGAGGCCGCCCAGGCGGCGAAGGCCGCGGGCGTGCGGCTGGTGGCGTGCGCCACCGCGCTGCAGAAGTTCGGCATTGACCCGAAGAAGCTCCAGCCCCAGGCCGACGTGGTGGACAACGGCGTGGCGGAGCTGTCGCGCCTGGTGGCCGAGGGCTACCAGGTCATCCGCTACTAGCGAGGCGTGGCCACCCCATGGAGCGCGCGACACACAGGACGCGGACCGTGCTGTCCCTCTGCCTGCTGGCCCTGGCCGGCGTGGCGCGGCGGGGCCGGGCCGAGGCGGTGGTGGAGGAGGAGGCCGCGGAGGCGGGGCCGCGGCTGGAGCTCAAGGAGGCGCTCCAGGTCCGAATCGACCAGGGGCTGGGCGCGCCGGGCGCCGCCGCCGTGAGCCTGCGACGTGGGCGGGTGGGGCTGCACCTGACCGGGTCGCCGTGGGTG
>NZ_JABXEP010000081.1:0-36040 GCF_013372605.1 Myxococcus sp. AM009 | reverse complement strand
ATGCGGACCAGGCGGGTCTTCCCGCCACCCTCCCCCGTCTCCTGCGCCTCCTTCGTGCGGGCCGCCTGCTTCGCGCTCATGTGCCTTCCTCCCTGTGGTGGCCCCTGCCAGTGCAGGCGACCAGCCAGGGTGGAGCTCGCTGGGAAATCAAGCGGTTGGCCGAGGGGTATGCGCCATTTCGGAGCACCTCGCGCCAGGACGGCGCACCCGGACTGATCCACGACGGCGCGGCGTTGACTTAAGGCGTCCTATTGGGAGCACGCACCCACACCCGTAGCGCTCCTGATGTTCGCTTGACCCGAAGGCGCCCCTTTTTATATTTGACCAGTCCGGTCCACATTCAAGTGTGACGGTGTAGGTCCCCCTGCGACCAAGGCGCTCCGAGGCGCCAGTCGACGTCCTCTCCAGGAAGGTGTTGGAAGCAATGGTGAAGCTGCCGATCTACATGGACAACCACGCCACCACCCCGCTGGACCCGCGGGTGCTGGAGGCGATGCTGCCCTACCTGCGCGAGGACTTCGGTAACGCGGCCAGCCGCAATCACGTGTTCGGCTGGAAGGCCGAGGCGGCGGTGAACAAGGCCCGGCAGCAGGTGGCCGAGCTCATCGGCGCGGCCGAGCAGGAGATCGTCTTCACCTCGGGCGCCACCGAGTCCGACAACCTGGCCATCAAGGGCGTCATCGAGTTCTACAAGTCCAAGGGTGACCACATCATCACCCTCAAGACGGAGCACAAGGCCATCCTGGACACCTGCAAGCGCCTGGAGCGCGTGCGGCAGGAGCGCCTGGACGAGCTGAAGCTGCTGCGGCTTGCGCAGCTCGCGGGCCAGGACGTCACCGAGGACAACCAGGCCGCGCTGCTGGCGAAGCACGACGTGGACGCCGACGAGACGTACCGCAAGTGGGCCGAGCTGCCCACCGGCGGCGCGCGCGTCACCTACCTGGACGTGGAGCCCGACGGCCGCGTGAGCCTGGAGAAGCTGGCCGCGGCGATGACGCCGAAGACGGTGCTGGTCTCCATCATGTTCGCCAACAACGAGATTGGCGTCGTCCAGCCCGTCGCGCAGATTGGCGCGCTGTGCCGCTCCAAGGGCGTGCTCTTCCACTGCGACGCGGTGCAGGGCATCGGCAAGGTGCCCTTCGACGTGGAGGCCATGAAGGTGGACCTGGCCTCCATCACCTCGCACAAGATGTACGGCCCCAAGGGAATTGGCGCGCTGTACGTGCGCCGCCGGCCGCGCGTGCGCATCGCGCCCATCATCGACGGCGGGGGCCATGAGCGCGGCATGCGCTCCGGCACGCTGAACGTGTCGGCCATCGTCGGCTTCGGCATGGCGGCGGAGCTGGCGCGCAAGGAGCTGCCCGAGGAGTCGGCGCGCATCCTTCGCCTGCGCGAGAAGCTGCGCAAGGGCCTGACGGACGCGCTGGACATGACCATCATCAACGGCTCGATGGAGCACCGGCTGCCGGGCAACCTCAACATCTCCTTCGCCCACGCGGAGGGTGAGTCCCTGATGATGGGCATCAAGGACGTGGCGGTGTCCTCCGGGTCCGCGTGCACGTCCGCTTCCCTGGAGCCTTCCTACGTGCTGCGCGCGCTGGGCGTGGACGAGGAGCTGGCGCACAGCTCCATCCGCTTCGGCCTGGGCCGCTTCACCACGGAGGAGGAGGTCGACTACGTGGTGAACCTCGTCGTGGACAAGGTCCGCAAGCTGCGCGACATGAGCCCACTGTACGAGATGGCCAAGGAAGGCATCGACCTCAAGAGCATCGAGTGGACGGCGCACTAGCGCCTTCCCTGGTAGACAGGGGGGCGCGAGCCCCCTCCCCCGGAGGGCGTTGCCCGCCGGAACCTTTGGTGAGAAGCATCCGTTGAAGGAGCAGGCATGGCTTACAGCGACAAGGTCATCGAGCACTACGAGAACCCCCGGAACGTCGGGACGCTCGACAAGGAAGACCCGAACGTGGGCACCGGCCTGGTGGGCGCGCCCGCCTGCGGCGACGTGATGCGCCTGCAGCTCAAGATCTCCGAGGACGGGCTCATCGAGGACGCCCGCTTCAAGACGTTCGGCTGCGGGTCGGCCATTGCCTCGTCGTCGCTCGTCACCGAGTGGGTGAAGGGCAAGACGGTGGACCAGGCGATGACCATCTCCAACAAGGACGTGGCCCGCGAGCTGTCGCTGCCGCCGGTGAAGATTCACTGCTCCGTGCTGGCGGAGGACGCCATCAAGGCGGCCATCGAGGACTTCAAGAAGAAGCGCGCCGCGCGCCAGGCCAAGGCGTCCTGACGTCTGCGGGAAAGGGAGAGGCGAACCATGAGCGAGCAGGCGACCCAGGAGACGACGCAGCGCCAGGCGCCTGCCGCCGCGCCCGTGGCCAGGCCCCCCAAGGGCATCACCATCGCTGACAGCGCGGTGGCCCGGCTGAAGGAGCTGCTGGAGCAGCGCCAGACACCCGAGGCCGGCTTGCGGCTGGCCGTGAAGGGCGGCGGGTGCTCGGGCCTCCAGTACTCCATGGAGTGGTCGGAGAAGTCCCGCGAGCGCGACAAGATTTTCGAGAAGGACGGCGTGCGCGTCTTCGTGGACCCGAAGAGCTACCTGTACCTCATCGGCACCGAGCTGGTGTTCGAGCAGACGCTCATGGCCTCCGGCTTCAAGCTGAACAACCCCAACATCAAGGCGGCCTGCGGCTGCGGAGAGAGCTTCTCCGTCTGACGCGCCAGCACGCGCTCCACCCCCTGCCGGGTGGAGCCGCCGCCACGCGGGCCCGGCCAGCCGCCGGGCCCTTTTCGTTTGTCCCCTGCCCGCATTGGAGAGCCCCCCGTGAGGACCCACTTCGACGTCTTCGGCCTGAAGCGCGCCTATGACGTGGACGTGCCGGCGCTGGAGAAGCAGTACCGCGAGCTGTCGTTGCAGCTCCATCCGGACCGCGTGGCACAGGCCAGCGCGCGCGAGCGCCTGCAGTCCCTGGAGGGCACCACCGCCCTCAACGAGGCCTTCAAGACGCTGAAGGACCCGGTGCGCCGCGCCTTCTACCTGCTCAAGCTGCACGGCATCGACCTGGACCGCGAGGACGCGGGCGCGCAGAAGGACATGCCCCTGGCCTTCCTGGAGGAGGTCATGGACCTGCGCGAGTCGCTGGACACCGCCATGGCGAAGAAGGACCTGGGCCGCGCCCGGGCCATGGCGGACGACGTGGAGGTCCGGAAGAAGGCGGCCCTCACCGAGGCGGCGGAGTCGCTTCGCACCCTGGAGGCTGACGCGCCGGGGGACGACGGGCAGGAACTGGTGAGAAAGGCATCGCACGCGCTGGGGCGGGTGCGCTACTTCACGCGCTTCCTCGAGCAGGTGGACGCGTTCGAGGAGGAGATTCAGGCGTGAGCAATAACGGCTACCTTCAGATTCACGACCCGCTGAAGCCCAAGGGGCAGGCGGTGGGCATCGACCTGGGCACGACGAACTCGCTGGTGGCGGCGGTGGTGCAAGACAAGCCCGTCTGCGTCCCGGTGGACGAAGGCGACGCGCTGCTGCTCCCCTCCGTGGTGCACTACGCGAAGGACGGCGGCGTGGTGGTGGGCGCCCGAGCGCGCAAGCTGGCCTCCGAGCACCCCACCGACACCATCGCCTCCGTGAAGCGCTTCATGGGGCGCAGCCCGGACGACGCGGAGACGCGCAAGCTGGGCCACTACAAGTTCGCGCCCGGCGCCAAGGTGGTGCGCTTCGATGTCGCGGGTGGCACGCCGGTGACGCCCATTGAAGTCTCCGGTGAGGTGCTGCGCGCCCTCAAGCGCCGCGCGGAGGCGCACTTCTCCACCAAGGTGGAGCAGGCCGTCATCACCGTGCCCGCCTACTTCGACGACGCCCAGCGGCAGGCCACCAAGGACGCGGGCCGGCTCGCCGGGCTGGAGGTGCTGCGGCTGCTCAACGAGCCCACCGCCGCCGCGCTGGCCTACGGCCTGGACAAGGGCAGCCAGGGCACGTTCGCCGTCTATGATTTGGGCGGCGGCACCTTCGACATCTCCATCCTCAAGCTGGTGGACGGCGTGTTCGAGGTGAAGTCCACCGGCGGCGACTCCGCGCTGGGTGGCGACGACTTCGACCGGGCGATTGCGCAGCGGGTGCTGGAGACGCTGGGCGCGTCCGAGGCGCCGGCCCCCGCCCTGGTGGCGGAGGTGCTGGCGGCCTCGCGCAAGGCCAAGGAGGCGCTCACCGACGCGGCGTCGGTGGAGTTCACCGCGGGCGGTCAGACGCACCTGGTGAAGCGCGAGGACTTCGACGCCTGGATTCAGCCCTTCGTGCAGAAGACGGGCACGGTGTGCCGGCGGGCGATGAAGGACGCGGGCGTGACGGCCGGGGAGCTGGACGGCGTCATCCTGGTCGGCGGCGCCACGCGCGTGCTGGCGGTGCGCCGCTACGTGGCGGAGCTGTTCGGCCGTGAGCCGCTGGGCGACATCAACCCGGACCAGGTGGTGGCGCTGGGCGCGGCGGTGCTGGCCAACCTGCTCACCACGGCGGACCGTCAGGACGACGTGCTGCTGCTGGACGTGATTCCGCTGTCCCTGGGCCTGGAGACGATGGGCGGCATCGTGGAGAAGCTGATTCAGCGCAACTCCACCATCCCCACCACCGCGGGCCAGGTGTTCACCACCTTCAAGGACGGGCAGACGGGCCTGGACGTCCACGTGCTCCAGGGCGAGCGCGAGCTGGTGGAGGACAACCGCAGCCTGGCGCGCTTCACCCTGTCCGGCATCCCGCCCCTGGCCGCGGGCCTGGCCCGAGTGGAGGTCCGCTTCCAGGTGGACGCGGACGGCATCCTCTCCGTCAGCGCGCAGGAGCAGAGCACCGGCGTCAGCCAGTCGATTACCGTGAAGCCCAGCCACGGCCTCACGGATGAGGAGATTGAGCAGATGCTGCTCGACTCCATCGACTACGCCGAGGACGACATCCAGGCCCGGCAGGTCCGGGAGCAGCGGGTGGACGCCGAGCGCGTCCTCGCCGAGGCGGACCGGCAGCTGGGTGAGCACGGCTCGCTGCTCCAGGAGGGGGAGCGCGCCGTCATTGATTCCGCCATCGCCCGGGTGCGTGAGCTGATGAAGGGCGAGGACTACCTGAAGCTGAAGGAGGCCGTGCACGCGCTGGACGAGGCGTCCCGCCCCTTCATCGAGCGGGTGATGAACCAGGCCATCACCCAGGTGGTGGCTGGCCACTCCGTGGAGGATTACTGACGTGCCCAAGGTGACTTTCAAGAGCCCCCTGGCCGAGGTCAGCGCCGACGTGCCCACCGGCACCACCCTGCTGGACGCCGCCGAATCCTGCGGCGCCCAGGTGGGGCACAGCTGCGGCGGGGTCTGCGGCTGCTCCACCTGTCACATCTGGGTCCGCAAGGGCCTCGACTCGCTGAGCGAGCAGACGGACGCGGAGGCGGACCGCCTGGACATGGGCTTCGACGTCCGCCCCTACTCCCGGCTGAGCTGCCAGACGGAGCTGGGCGCCGAGGACATCCTGGTTGAAATCACCGAGGAGTCCCTCACCGCCTTCATGGACGAGAACCCCGTCCTGCGCCGCGCTCTCGAGGCCGAAGGGAAATGGCCGCTGAAGAAGTGAGGTTGTTACGTAGTGCTTGACGGGGCGGGGCAGGAACTCTATATGTCCGGCCCATCGCAGCGCCGCACCGCGATGCCCCACCTGCCCAGGTGGTGGAATTGGTAGACACACTAGATTCAGGGTCTAGCGCCTGCAAGGGCATGGAGGTTCGAGTCCTCTCCTGGGCACAAAGTTGAGAAGGGGTCCCGGTTTCAAACCGGGGCCCCTTTTCGCTTTTCAGGAGTCAGGAGCGCGCGGGCTCCACCGCATCGTGGGCCACGTGACTCGCCGCCTCCCGCGCGAGGCTCCCGCCCTTGCGCAAGTCGCGGATGCGAATCTTCCGCAGGTGGACGGAGACGGCGCCTACGGCGACCTGGCTGATGACGGTGCCCAGGTGCGTGAGCGTGGAGAAGGCCGCCGCGTCCTCTGGCGAGGCCCCCAGGCTGCGGGCCGCCCAGCTCGTCACGAAGTAGTAGATGCCCATGCCCGCCGGGACGCCCGGGAGCGACTGCCCCAGGGAGATGGCCCCCAGCACCACCGCTCCGGCGAAGAGTCCGCCGGAGATGCCGATGCCCTGCAGCGCCAGGCCGTAGGCCAGCGCGGAGGCGAGGACTGGCCCCACCGAGAAGACGAACACCTTCGCCATGCCGGTGAAGGAGCGCGCGGTGCCCAGGCCCTCGCTGACGTGGTGGAGGAAGCCCTCTACCCGGGGGAGCTTGTGGCGCTTGTGCAGGGCGAAGGCGAGCGGGCCGGACCAGTGCGCCAGCAGCACCACCAACGCGACCAGCCCCACGCAGAGCGACACGGCCACCTTCAGCTCCCCTTGGAAGCGGGACAGCGTCTGGCCAAACGGGCCAAGCAGCGACAGCGTGACGAGCAACATCAGCGCCGCGAACTCCATCAGCTTGCAGACGCCCACCGTGCCCAGGCAGCGCAGGAAGGGGATGCGCTGCGTCCGCGACAGGAGGAACGAGCGCATGATTTCGCCCAGCTTCCCGGGCAGCGCGTTGTGGACGAAGGCGCCAATGGCCACCAGGTGATAGCGCTCCTTGAAGGGCACCGGCCTGCGGAGCGTGCGCTGCCATTGCACCGCACGCAGCGGGATGAGCGAGGCCTGGAGCAACATGAAGGGCACCAGCCACACGAGGTGGCCGGGCAAGTCCCTCACGAAATCCCCCAGCGGGAAGCGCGGCTGGAGCAGGGGCCCGGCTCCGCCCAGGTTCCATTTGAAGAACGCGGTGGAGAGCAGGACGACGGACAGCACGAGCCCGAAGACGGCGAGCAGCACCTTGAACAACGCCCGGCCCCCGGAAGGCCTCGCCCTGCCCTTCACGGCACCCTCCGGAGTCGTGGGGTGTCTTCGAGATAGGCCGCCGCGAGCCGCTCATGGAGCTGCGCGCAGTGCGACAGCCCGGACAGGTCCACGGGGGCCTTGGCGGGCCAGCACACCAGGCTGTTGGCCTCCGTGCGGGTGAGTCCTCCGTGCGAGCCGAACTCCCAGGCGAAGCCCACGGTGCCACCGCGCCGCACGGCTTCGCCGAAAAGCACCAGGTCCCCCGCGGTGGACATGGTGGGGAGGACGCGGAGGAAGTCCGCCACCGCGCGCTTGCTGAACTCGGTGGACAGCGGGGCCCGGTCCAAGGAGTCCACGGTGTAGACGCCGCCACGCACGAGCGCGACCGCGCTGTCGCCTCGCCGCAGGGCGACGAGGCCGATGTCCGGGCTCCGTGTCACCCGAGCCAGCACCTCGGGGTGGCGCGCGAGCAGCGACCTGGCCTCCAGCGGCTCGGGCTCACCGGACACGTACACATGGGCGAAGTCGCCGCACTCGACGGCCATTGGCGTGAAGGGCGCGCGCGGCTGCGTGTCCGGCTCCGGGCGAGTCCTGCCGTCGCAGAGGCCGCGGACCACGTCGTCGGAGAGGGGGCCGTCGCCATGGGGCGCCGTCAACCACTGCGCCAGGGGTTGGCCCCTCCGCTGCTCCCAAGGCACACAATCCACGTGCCCGTGGTCGGAGAGGAAGACGACGTCATAGGGCTGCTCCACCGCGCCCGCCACGGCGTACAGCTCCGCGAGGTACGCATCCACGCGGTACAGCTCCGCGCGCGCCTGCTCGGAGCGTGGCCCCCGGCGGTGGGCCACCTCATCGTAGTTGCCGTAGACGAGGTAGATGAGGGGCACGCCCCGCGCCAGGTCCACCAGGGACTTGGTGAAGGCGAAGCTCCAGCCCAGGCGCTGGAGGAAGACGTGGCTGAAGAGGAAGGCCGGCTCGTGGCGCCAGTCGTGAAGCCCCCGCGCCCAGTGGGTGACTTCACGCGCCGCGGCCCAGGTGTCCATGCCCAGTGAGCGCAGGTAGTCCCAGAGGCCGCGCGTGCGCGCGCTGAGCAGCCCCCGCATCTCGTGGGAGAACGCGCGCGACATCTGCTTGAAGCTGGCCAGCGTGCTCATGCTCAGCGCGTTCTCAGCCCCCGCGCGGAACAGGGAGAAGTACCCGTGCCCTCCACCGTCGAGCAGGCTGGTCCGCCCCGCGCCGCGCAGGCGCTCATCGATGGCCAGCGCGTCTGATGGGGTGTTCATCTGGACCTTGCGGCCCAGCTCGCGGTCGAACCACGAGTACGCCGGCAGGTTGGCGTGGCGCATGCCGTAGAGCAGGCCCGCCTGGAAGTAGGGCGTGGACGTGGGCGCGCCCCAGAAGGCCTCGTCCAGGTGATACGCCCCCGAGCGCACGAGCCGCGCCAGGAAGGGCATGCGCCCCGCGACGAGCGCTTCATCCAGCAGGCGCTTGGGGACGCCGTCCAGGTGGACGATGAGCAGCTTCCTCGCCCTGCGCCCTGGCGCGGGCGGCACCTTCTCCCGGACCCGGCGCACGAGGCCGTGGGCCCACAGGTGCATCGCTGGTGGAAGCACAGCGCTCACGGGTGTCGCCTCCCCTCCTCTGGCAGCCAAGATGAGCACTTGAGAGGCCAGCCGCCCTGGAGTGGGAGCCGCCCTCCAGGAGAGCGGGCGGGCAACCGCCGAGGCTTCTCCGTGCGGGAAGAAACGCCGCCACCCAGGCGTCCTCCGCGGCCCCTTCATGCTCATTCCCGCCACGGCCGTCCTCCTCGTCAGCCTGAGCGCTGCTCCGGCAGCCCGCGCGCGCCCCGCGCCCGGGCTCGAGCCCGTGCGGACGTCCGGCTTCGATGCGATTGCCATCCCCCTGGTGAGCTTCAACTCGGACCAGGGCATGGGCTACGGCGCCGTGGGCGGGATGTACCTCTATGCGCCAGGGAAGCAGCCCTACGCGCACGCCATCAGCGCGCAGACGTTCTTCAGCAACCGGGGCGTGCAGAACCACTCGCTGCGCTACGACGGGCCGAAGCTGCTCGGGCCGCTGCGCGTGGAGGGCCGGCTGGATTACCGGCGAGAGCTTCGCAGCCCCTTCTTTGGCGCGGGCAACCTGTCCGCGCCGGGCTTCCGCGGGGATGTGAACAACGAGCTGTACAACTTCGACAAGGGGACGCCGGGCTTCTGGTTCCGCCTGCGTGGACACCCCTTCGGAGAGGAACATCCGCTCCAGTCCTATGTGGGCTACGGCTGGCGGCACATGCGCGTGGCGGCCTACGCGAAGTCCATGCTGTCGCTGGAGAAGCCCCTGGGCATGGACGGCGGCAACATGGGGCAGCTGCTCGCCGGCGTGCTCTGGGATACGCGCGACAACGAATCGGACCCGCGACAAGGCAGCGTCGAAGAGCTGTCGCTGCGCATCTCCGGCAACGCCACGGGCAACCGCTACCACTACGTCGGCGTCACCCTGAGCGAGCGGCGCTACTTCCCGCTGACGTCACGGCTGACGCTGGCGCACCGGATGACGTTGGACATGCTGTTCGGCGACGTGCCGTTCTACGAGTGGAGCAACACCGGCGGCGTCAATGTGTCCGAAGGCATTGGCGGCATGAACAGCGTGCGCGGCATCGAGCGCAACCGCTTCGCTGGGAACATCAAGGCGTTCACCAATACGGAGCTGCGCTATCAGGCGGCCCGGTTCCAGGTCTTCGGACAGCAACTGAAGCTGGGCGCGGTGGCCTTCGTGGACCTGGGCCGCGTGTGGCACCCGGGCGTCTCGGATGGCAAGTGGTGGCACTGGCACCCGGGCGTCGGCGGAGGCCTGCGGTTCTCCCGGCGCGCGGCGGTGGTCCGCACCGACTACGCGCGCTCCACGGGCTCCGGGCGACAGCGGTTCTACGTCACCTTCGGCCAGATGTTCTGACGCTCACGGCCGGCGCTTCCACACGTCGCCCTCGCGCGTGAAGGTGTCGCGCACCCGACGCTGGATGGATTGCACCGTCCCGGCCCCGGAGGGCTGGAGATTGTCAGGAATTGACCGCGGCACGACATGACAAAAGGGATTGCAACTACATCATGTATATCTGGCGCGACCGTGGCCGCCCGCCCACGCCTTGTGTCTGGCCATGGTCCTTCCCTGACGCAAGGAGCCCCACATGGCCCACAAGTCCCAGCCGGACTACTCGAGTCGTGCCCTGGATGAATTGAAGCAGGCGTTGCGCGAGCGACTGAAGACCAACCAGCTCGCGCACCGAGAGCTGCTGTGGGAGTCAACCCATGGCAGGGAAGCCCCCATCGAGGACGGGCGGGACGTGGAGGCGTGGTTCCTGGGGCCCCGCGCGGAGAACGCGGACGTCTTCGAGCAGCTGGTGCTGGAGGCCTTGAGGGACCACGCCTTCTGGCGCCGGAACTTCCACCCGATGGACCCTCCCGCCATCACCCAGAGCATCAAGAGAGATCCGGGCTACCTCCGGGCGCTCGACACGCTGCACACGGAGTTCAACAACCTCCTGGCCGAGCTGAAGAAGTCCGCGCCGTTCTTCAGCATGCGCTACCAGGGCCACATGACCTGGGACCAGACGCTCCCGGGCATGGCCGGCTACTTCGCGGCGATGCTCTACAATCAGAACAACGTCGCGCTGGAGGCCTCGCCGCTGACGACGGTGCTGGAGGTCCGGGCCGGCGAGGACCTGTGCCGGATGGTGGGCTACGCCCAGAAGGGCGACATCCGCCCCTGGAGCCACCTGACCAGCGGTGGCACCACCGCCAACATCGAGGCGATGTGGGCCGCGCGAAACCTGAAGTTCTATCCCCTCTCCCTGCGCGAGGCCATCCAGCGGGAGTCCGCGCTGGCCGCGGCGAAGTCGCTTCAGGTGACGCTGCCCTCGGGGACCCGGGCGCGTCTGCTCGACCTGGATGCGTGGCAGGCGTTGAACCTGGACGTGGACGAGGTGCTGGGCATCCCCACCCGTATCCAGGAGGAGTTCTCCATTCCGGTGGAGACGCTGACGGCAAGCGTGGGCAACTACATGCTCCAGGACCTGGGGCTCGTGGAGTTCACCCGCCGCTACCTGGGGGACATCCCAGCCCCCGTGTTCATGGTCCCCGGCTCCAAGCACTACTCGCTCCCCAAGGCGGCGGCGATTCTGGGCATCGGCGCGGACCACATGTTCAGCGTCCCCCTGGATGAAGAGGGGCGCATGGACGCGTCTGCCCTGGAGGCGCGGCTGGACCAGTGCAAGGCGGACCGGCAGCCCGTCATCGCGGTGACGGCGGTGATGGGGACGACGGAGGAGGGGCTGGTGGACCCGCTCGCGTCCGTGCTGGCGCTCCGCCGGCAGAAGTACCATCCGCAGGGCATGTCGTTCTGCGTGCATGCGGACGCGGCCTGGGGCGGGTACTTCGCCTCGCTCCTGCGCGCGCCGCCGAGCACCGACAAGAGCCGCGCGGGCCCGCCCGCGCCGGTGCTGCCCCTCAGCCGGTACGTGACGCAGCAGTTCGAGGCGCTCCCCGAGGCGGACACCATCACCGTGGACCCGCACAAGACGGGCTACCTGCCCTACCCCGCTGGAGCGCTGTGCTACCGCAATCAGTCCATGCGCAGCCTGGTGGCCTTCGAGGCGCCCTACATCAACACGGCGGGGAGCCAGGAGGACCTCACCGTGGGCAAGTACGGCATCGAGGGCTCCAAGCCCGGCGCCGCGGCGGCGGGCGTGTACCTGAGCCATGCCGTCGTCCCACCGGACCAGCGTGGCTACGGGAAGATCCTCGGGAGGGCGCTCTACAACTGCAAGCTGTTCCACGCCCGGCTGCTGATGATGAACTCCACGGCCAGTGACTACGTCGTGGTGCCGGGCCCGCGCTTCAAGCTCTCCGAGCCCCTCAAGCGCAAGTACGGCGGTGAGAAGCAGGCGCTGGAGACCCTGCGGCATCAAATCATGGGCGTGCCGCAGGAGAAGCTCCTCACGGCGTCAGGGGAGGAGGAACTGGAGCTGCTGCGCGAGACGGGCGCGGACCTCAACATCCTCACCTACGCCTTCAACTTCACCTCCGGACAGGGCCTCAACCCGAGCCTGGAGGAGGCGAACACCTTCAACCGGAAGATCTACGAGCGTCTGGGCGTCAAGGCCGACGGCCGCGACATCTATGGCTACCGGCTGCTGGTGAGCACCACGGACTTCATCGAGGAGGACTACGGCAAGAAGTTCTTCGATGACTACAAGACGCGCCTGCTGGGAAGCGGCGCGACCTCGGGGCGGGGCGAGGAGGGCCGCATCACCGTGCTGCGCTCCGTCATCATGGACCCCTGGATTACCGAAGACCTCCAGCGCCGGCCGTTCCTCGACACCATCATCGAGGAACTGCGCGCGGCCGTGGAGGACGCGCTCAACGAAATGCGCGGGACGGCATCGAAGCGCTCGCGCTGACGCGCTTCAGGGAGTGCCGTCAAGGACGAGGTTTCAGGTGAGCTGAAAGGCGCCCAGCTCTCGCGGCGGCTGATACCGCCGCGAGAGACGGGGTGCTGGTGCTCAGCACGCGCCGGCGCCAGCCACGTCCCGCCGCTACCGCCTGATTCGCAACGTGACGGAGGTGAACACCTCGACGCGCATTCCGTCTTCCTGGATGAAGTGGCTGGTGTAGGCCAGCGGCTTGACGAAGATGCCGAACGCATCATGCTCGTTGTTGGATTTGGCGCTGAACCGCGTCATCTGAAGCGACGCCATGCAGGCACCCGTGCAGTTCATGCCCCTGGCGCTGCGATGCACGAACACCGTGCCGCCCTCAATCAGATTCGAGTTGTTGGTGCGCGGCTTCGGCATGGAGATGAACCGCCGCAGCCCTGTGTCGGGATCCTGCCAGACCGCGCCCAGCAGGAGACCGCTGGCGCTGTCAGCGTTGGTTCCCACGGGGCGGAGCGTGACGTCGATGAAGCCACCATTGTCGATGGCCGAGTTGACCTGGACGATCTCCTCCTTCTTGGTCCACCCCAACCAGTGGAACTGCGGGAGGTTGTAGTTGTCTGACGCATTGGTTCCCATGTACGTGCTTGAGTCACCAGAGCCGATGTGCTTGCCCGTCGTGGAGTCTCGCCGGTCGCCATGCCCGCTTGAGGCGGCGCTCTGACGACTGACGACGCGCCGCTGGCGGCCCGCCCAACACTCTCTGCGACCTGACTTCAAGTGTCTGCCGGGTGCGCTCGGGCGGAGGGACACGGGCGGCCAGCCCCAGCTGCCTGCGGACGCGCGCCCCCAGGTCCTGTGCCAGGTCCTCCACCCGGCGCAGACTCTTCAGCCCACAGGCGAACGCCGCCACCAGCAGCCCTAAAAGCCCCTGGTGCCCATGCCTTCGCCCACGCGCCTGTCGCGGGTCCATCACCTCACAGCTCCACTCCAGTTGGGCGTGGCGCAACGCGCGACGCCGTTGTCCTGGGACTCGGCTCATGGTCCACTGCTCCCGGCTCTCGCTCTTCTTCCGCGCAAGCCACTTGGAGGGATGGGGCTCGCCCGCTCCATCCCTCCGCTCTTCTCCTCGCCCGAGCCCTACTCGAAGCCGCTTCCGAAACCAACGAAGCAGGTCATTCGATATGCCGCCTACCCAGGGGCTGCACCCCATGCGGCGCGATCAGAACCGGGCACCGCAACTGCCCGTCGCGAACGCGACAGGGCCTCAGCGACGCAAGTGCCTGACCTCACTCACCTTCCTCACTCCGCAACCCCTCACAATGAATCAGGACTGACACTTCCCACCCGCAACCCCGCGACCCGACGACCCTTCTTCAAATCCGACCCCGAGAAAGCGCATCAGGCCTGCCGATTGTGCTCACACCGCTCAGTAAGGCAACTCGATCCTGTGGTCACGAAGCGCGGCCTCGTATCGCTCACGAGCAGTTTGTAGTTGCGCCGCCAACTCCCGTAGCAAGTCCTGAGCATCACCGAGATCACTACGACTCAAGGCTTCAATTGCATCGAATGTCGTAGTGACCAACGAGTTCAACATGTCACCCTGGATAACGACCCCCGGGTATTTCCGCTCAGGTAGCCGAACAACAGCATTATTACCCTGATCCGTGAAGAGTTCCATTTCAACTATGGCCATTGCGCTACTCCGGAAAGAAGGTCACATAGGGTCTGGAGCGATCCAGAGGCCCCTTGAACACGTCCTGATTGCGCCAAACCCCATCCCGAACACTCTTCGCGCCCGGAAGAGAGGCGGCAGCGCTGCTCCTCGCATGGTGGTTGGAGTGACTGGGTTCGATCACGAAATCCCAGTCTGAGTTCGGTCCTGACTTGCCGCTAGCCCTACTTCCCACAAGGTGAATCGGCGAACCGATACGGTTCGCAGCATTCTGGATCCGAGTGGCATCGGCGGCTGAGATGTTCTCTACTGAGCCTCCGCTACCGCCTTCCGGTGCCTTTGCAGTTGACGATTTCGTATCGCTCGTACTAGGCGCCCCGCCTCCACCTCCGGATTGGTTCGCCATCTGCACCGCATTGAGGGCCCCGATAATATTCGCGACCCCCAAAGCAGCAACAGCGGCGCCCGACACAGCAACAGAACCTCCAATCACAGCCGCAGGAGCCCCGACGGGAGCACCAACACCCGTACTACTGGCAGCCGCGCCGGCTGTCGACGCAGTCCCTCCACCAGCGATTGCGACACCACTACCAATAATCTGCACCCCTCCCCAGGCAAACAATGCGGCACCATAGCCCAAGTGGAAGTCTTTGGAGCTTCCTTCCGGAGGAGGGACAAGCCCCAGGAACGGAACCGCCCCGGCGATCGCCCCCAAAAACAACCCCTTCCCAAACTCCAGCTTATCCTTAATCACATCAAACGCCACCCACGCCCGAACAAACCTCCTGTAGTAATACATGGATGAATGCTCGGGAATCTTCACAACATAGTAATCTCTAGTTTCAACCGGTCTTCCGTTCTCGGAAACATACTCAGTTCGAACCAAATACGTAGTTGGATCTGCAAGATCCGGCCCCAACATACTCACTAACATCTGCTGCTCGTTTATCGCAGCATTCCCAGAAACTCCTGCCACCGAATAGCCGCCGAACCAACTGTCATAAACAATAACAGGCAGCTCATTGACCGCGAATCCGGTCGGGTCCGTGTACCGCAAGGGGTTCCCCAGTCCATAGCTGTATCGATTCAGCGCTTGGCTCATCCGGGGCCCGACCATCAATGGATCAGGACTGAGGAATCGACCGAGTACCGGGTCGTACACTCGTCCCTTCATGTTGATGAGGCCCACTTCATCATCATGTTCGTGACCAGTGAATCCTTGGCGCACTTGAGAATTCCCACGCACCTGCGGGACACCTAGGGCATTGGGATATCTTCTGCCCCCATAGGGCTCAAACCGTGAACGCTCAAACACAGCACCAAACTCATCTGTAATCGTTTCGACCGTTCCCAGGCGATCGACATGAAGATACAAAGCTCTCTCGACTGAAACCTGACCCGTCGAATCCGCAGCCCACGAGACTTGCGCGACGGGACCGTCTGAGCCAATGACGCTGAAGACGTGCACTGCCGCTCCAGTCGCCACACGGCGACGCTCATAGATGCCCCCCACGTAAACTGTCACGTCGCCGTTCGAATCGCGTTTGACCGTCCGGGTGTTCATCGCATCGTAGCGATAACTCAAACTCTTTGAGCCCTGGCTTACGTGAGAGGGAAGATTAAAAGTAGTGTACTCAACAACACGACTTGGCCCTGTCAGTTGGTTCCCATTGGCGTCGTACGTATAGGATCCCAACGAGGAACGAGTGACCGCGTGGGGTCCTGCCCCTCCCGTGCCCTCATAGAACAAAGACAGGTTTTCCCCTGCTCCTTGAGTTACGGACCGACCTAGCAGATTCCCTAGATCATCGTAACCGTACTCCACCGAGGAGGGAGTACAATTCTGGTAAACGGACCACTTCACCAACCGGTTCAGGGAGTCATAGAAGAAGTCTTCGGTTGTTCGAGACAAGCGGTCGTGCCGACTTCTCATATTCCCATTGACGTCGTATTCGTAGGCCAGCATCTGACGTAGACGCTGTTCTTCGGCGACTTGAGGAGCGGCAGGTCCCTTCGTCTCAATAAAGACCGTCCTCCCTCGGGTATCGTACCTGCGCTGACTGGTAACGCCGTTGCCGAACTCCTCTGCGGTCAATTGCCCCAAACCGTTTCGCGCCTGGGCTTTCCAGTAGAGAGTCCCACCGAATGAACGACCCACCGACTCCAACACACCTCTTGCTGTGTAATTATAGTCAACAGAAAATCTATTGGTTCCTACGCTGGGGTAGTCTAACCGTCGAAGGAGTCCGTACTCGTCGAATGTCCTTGAGACCGAATACACCTGTCCTTCAACACTCCAGTCCTCGCCAACTGGCCGTCCCAGGGCATCGTAGGAATGCACAGTAACAATGTCGTCCAGGCTGGTACTGGCATCCCCCTCCACTGCGCTACGAAAGAGAGCGCCAACCCACCCCACGGAGGGATTATCAACAGGATGATCCCACGTAAATCGAGCCACACCATCGCGGTTCGTCCGGACCGTCATGCGGCCAAGTGTGTCTCGCTCGAACACCGTTGCGTCACCATTGGCGTCAGTCACCCGCGTGACCTCTCCGAATGGATTGTAGTCTGTAACAGTGAGCCCTGAGTCTGGGTCATTCACCTGACTCTGGCGGCCCAGTCGGTCATACTGATATCGCGGCCCCTGCCCGTACCCGTTGGTGACGGACTCAAGCTGCCCAAAGGGACCAAACCTCGTGCTCGATACGATGCGCCGAGTTCCCAGCATGTCCTCTGTCGTCTGCGGTCGTCCGTGCTCGTCCAGCCAGATTATCGTCGAGTTTCCTTTTTCATCCCACGTAGTGACCTTTCGCCCCTCATACTGCTTGGTCTCGCTCGTCCCATCGGGGTACGTCGTTCGTACCGTACGTCCCAGATTGTCATAAGCGAACGAAGTTGCGCCGGACCCCGAACCCCCGGGTGGTGGCAACCACTGCGTTGTCACACGCCCCAGTTCATCGTACAGATTCCCAGAATTGACATTCTCCTCTGAGAAACCGCGCTTCCGGGTACCCATCCAGCGCCCCAGACGGTCGGTACTGGACTCTTCATCTACAAGTACAAATCCTGGAACATTTTCGTTCAAGGGGGACATTCGCCGCAGGATGGACACAGCAAGAGAGCACGATTCGCCGGGAGCAACACATGCCCTGTAACTGATTGTCGAATCACTAGAGTCTGGCGCATCCACGGCCCGAAGTCGCCCGAACCCATCAAAACGTCGCTTGGTAATAAGACCGTTCTCATCCTCGCTCACCGAGACCAGTCCCAAGCCACTATGATAGGCGACACGAACTGTGTGCCCCAGGCTGTTGGTCATCACGGTAGGATAGGTTCGATCCACGGGATCATAAGAGATTCCCATCGTACGAATCGGGATCCCCCATTGCGCCCCAGTAGCGGAACGGGAGATCTGATATGCCAGCCCATCCGGATCACGAAGATACGTCGTCACGACTTCAAAATGTGCACTTCCCGGCTCGATAGTTTCACTCGCTAGCAGTGCTGTTCCCGGCCAATAGGTGCGTGCATGGTTGCGTGTCACGGAAACGCCATTAACAGTATGCGTTTTCTGATCAGCAACCGGCAGCCCCACAAGCCAGTTTTGCGGATCATTCTGATACTGAATTGACTCAACCATGACTTCACTTCCGATTACCTTCTCTACGGAAGTAGGGTTTCCATAGTTCCAGTCGTACCCCCACTCGGTGTCTACTTGCCGCAAGAGGCCGTCCGTTGGGCCTTCACTCTCAAGTCGATCGTACACTTGTTCTTGGGCTGTCGCAGGGAGCACGGTGATAACGCTGCCCCCACGCCCGCCTTGGCGAACATGATGCGCCAGTTCGAACGACTCGACGGTCTTGTGAATTCGTCCGGTGAGCGCAACCTCCGTCACCGTTTTCTTCGGGATATTTGCATACGGATAATGAGTACCCACCCGTGTCCTGTTATCGAACTCGGTGCGAACCCTGGCTCCTGCCGCAATCTCACTTACGGACATCGCGGCAAACCCCAACCAACCACGCCCCAAAACATCTACCCGCCCGTCTTCGTAGGTGTATGCGCGGCGACGCGGCGAGCTCTTACCGGAATCTACCAGGTGCTCGGCAACCAGCCACCGCCCAGACCGAACGCACTGCTGCGGGTAAGAGCAGGACGTGCCAGGGGTATAGACGGACGCATCTGCCATCGGCTTGTAGATGAAATCCACATTCGAGCCCAGCGAATCCGTCACTTTCGTCAGCAATCCTGAAGGAGGGCCCCTACGCCGATAGATTCGGAGTGTGCCATTAACTACCTGTGCTAGATCCATCAGACCGTCGCCATTCACATCCAAGATCTGCGACACACTGTACCCCCGCGTGGTCGCCTGCCCCACGGGGATATCTAGACTTCGCGGCACAAAACTCGTGCCATTAGACTCAAGCACCACCACTCGCGAGCGGCTGCCGTCGCCGTCATCCATCAGCAATAAATCTTGCCGACCATCTCCATTGAAATCAAAAACCCGAATACCGTTATCCCGGGTAAATGCTCCCAACTTCGCACCTTGCGGAAGAGTGATCGTGTATGGCGCAGCAAAGCCATCTCCAGTATTGATCAATACTTCCACATCCCCCTGAACCGGTTCGGGCTCAGGCTCATTGCCCGGATTCTCCGGATCGCCGCTGGGTTCCGCTTTTTGCTCCCGCAGCGCGTCAGGCAATCCATCGCCATTGATGTCGACAAAAATATACTGCTTTGTCGAGACATCCGTCCTGACCAGCGTGGTCTCCTTCTTTTCGAAAACGCCGTCGCGCCACGTCAATGACCAGTAGCGCCGTCCGACAGTTTGATACGTAGGAACCGGATCGACGATCAGCCGTTTCTCAAGAATAAACAGGCTCGTCTTGCCAGAGCCATCCAGATTCACAGCAAATTGGCTATTGTCATTGCGATCCGATGCATGGATCGCCTGGAAGGGCTGCAAACTTCCCGCCATGTTCAGCCGGAAGCCCAACTGACCAGCGGTGGGTTCAACGCGAATCAGGTCCGACAGACCATCTCCGTTCAAGTCCCCGTACCAGAAGGTTCCGGGTTGCCGTCCATCGTCCTCGATCTCATAGAACCAGTTGGCTCCCGGCGAAGGATTATTCGACTGGAGCAGGTGCTTAATATTGCTTGTGGGGCCTGGGCCACACGTATTCTGTACAAGAAGGCTTACATCCATGCGGCCGTCCATGTTGACGTCCGCCCACCGTCCGTCATGACCAGCCGTCGCCACTCCACAGTGAAGCGGAAGGCTGAATACGTCGCCCCCTGAAATCTGTCCCGCAGCAGAAATCGACCGAAGGATCCACTTGGAATTCAGAGCCACGCTTGAAGGAGCACGATAAAGAAGATCATCACGCCCGTCCCCATCAACATCGACCGTATTAAGGACACTGTGGCCAGACTGCACAAAACTGGAAGGAACAACATCTGCGAGCCCTGTGTCTTGCTCGGTGAAATTGCGATTCGAAGACGACCACCAAAAGACTATAGGCCGAACGCAGGCACCATTCCCATCGCATTCCTGAAACGTCTTAAGCATGCTCGCGCCGCTGATTGCATCTTGCATATAGCCGAGCCGATAGGCTCGGACCAGCCCAACTGAAATGGGGTTGGGCGCGCTAATCTTGATTTCCTTGAGGCGCTTGCTCAACTTCAATTTGAAGCCAGCCGCATACGAGACACGAGAATCACTGCGCGACTCATACTCAAACACAACAAATCGCGTAGCAGGCACTCCCTGACCAAGGGAAGAAGCCGTATATTCAATGCGTTCCAGTGTCTGCTCGACACTTCCATCTTCTAAATCGGAGTGAAGCGCATAGTGGAAAGAAACGGAGTTTCCACTCCGGTCTTCCAAGCGCGCTAACGCCCATGACAGTCGACTCTCATCTGTATCAACCGTCTGGAGGAAACCATTGAGGCCCGATGGACGAACCCGCGTACGACGTCCCGCCAAAGTGGAATGGTGCAGAAACCCATAGGTCAATTTGTGCCCACTCTTCAGGAACACATGAAACTCGCGCGGCCCCAGCGCGTCCGCCCCCATGGACACAATCTTGCTGAAGGTCTCCCGCTCGGTTCGATACTCAGTGTATGAAGCACCGTAAACGCCATTGACCGACACCAGACGCTGACCATCCAGGCAAAAGGCATCATCGGCCGTGAATGTGATTGCCTCCACCTTTCCATCCTGGGCCTGTGTAAGGCCGCAGCGAGAGACCTGTGAGGCGCCAGCCAGACTCCACCCACGGCCTATGATACCGTTCCCGCCATCACTCTTGTAACCAAGAGACAGCTCCGGCTGAATGCCGGCACGCCCCGATGGCAACCAGATAGGCAGCGAGTAGGTCGACGCTCCGTCAGCAGCAACGCCGGAAAACCCCGTGCTCCGAGCTGCTACGAAACCTTCGTTGTCCGTCTCCGTAGGAAGCAAGGCATCCACTAGGACTTCAAGCCCCTGGGCTCGGTGGCGGCCTCCTGCCATTTGCCCCTTCTCGCTTTCATCCGAAGGGCCACATGCACTTACAGCCACGACAGCACCGAGCATGACGCTCAAAAAGCGATTCACGGATCGCCATCCACCCTGAACCACGTCAAATTCTCTTGAACTCATATATCAAACCCCAAAAATCAACACGCCATCCCAACCAGCCCAAAAACTTTCGAGACGCCCGCTACCGCTCCACACATACGCCAGCCTGGCAGATGTTCCCGCTTGAGCACGAGCCGCAGTTGACGATTCCGCCGCAGCCATCATTGCTCGGTCCACACTCGCGTTCGACTAGCGCACAAGCCACAGATGCAGGCATGGGCGTGCACCCACAAACATTCGGTATTCCTCCACCGCCGCATGAATTGACTCCACTGCAAGAGCCACAGTCATGCGTGCCACCACAGCCGTTGGGCACCTGCCCGCAGTTCTTGCCCTCGCACGCCGTGGCCTTGGGAATCGGCGAACATCCGCACACATTGGCAGTCCCCCCACCTCCACACGTCTGTGGGCTTACACAACTCCCGCAGTCATACGTGCCACCACAACCGTTGGGCACCTGCCCGCAGTTCTTGCCCTCGCACGCCGTGGCCTTGGGAATCGGCGAACATCCGCACACATTGGCAGTCCCCCCACCTCCACACGTCTGTGGGCCTACACAGCTCCCGCAATCATACGTGCCACCACAGCCATTGGACACCTGTCCGCAGTTTCGCCCAGTACATGCGAAGGATTCGGAGATGGAGGTGCAGCCACAGACGTTAGGCGTTCCACCGCCACCACACGAGTCGTTACCACTGCATGTGCCGCAACTCAGCAGCCCTCCGCATCCGTCTGCGACCAGCCCGCAGTTCTTGCCTACACAAGCACTCGATGGTGCAGCAGGGATACAGCCGTTGCCAAGCCCGCAGACGTTGGGAGTACCGCCAGCGCCACAAGCCTGGCCAGCAGGGCACCCACCACAATCAAGTGCCCCTCCGCATCCATCTGGAACGGAACCACAGTTTAACCCGAGCTGCGCGCATGTGCCCGGCTGACATTCACATGTGAGCGTGTCCGATCGACAGACGCCATCTTCATCAATTAGACCATCACCATCGTCATCAAGCCCGTTACACACTTCAACTGAAGCATTGATTTCATTAGCCCACTGGCCATTCACACATTGGCGCATCGAAACAGGACATTCGCCATTGGGCCCCACGCAAACCGTCGTCAGAGTACCTGTACCTTGACCAAGCGCAGGGAAACATTCTGCATATGCGGAAGCCGACAAGAAAATGAATGCCAGAACAGTTCCCGCCATCCCGGCGCGCATGACATTAACCAAATGACACCACATAGAATGCGCCCTCAAGCCCCAAGCCAAAGCGTCCACTTTTCGACAAATAGAGCATGCCGCTGGAAATTTGTCAGGATGGCGCGGGGTTTAGCTATCCTATCACTTCACTACCAACCACGGCATCTACCGAGACATGGGTCCACGCCAACCCACACTCGGAGTGGAGACACCGAAGGGACGGTGGGTTTGACCTTTGCCTAAGAGTCAGGTGGCTGGGTGGCGTTGAAGAGACGCGCTCAGGTTAGAGCGTCGACCCAGGTCCGCAGTCGGGGAGCCACCTGGGCCTCGCCACGCACGCCGGGTTCCGCATCCAGGAGCAACGTGTGGAAGCCGCGGGCTTCCAATCCCTTGCACATCTCCGCCCGCACCTGCGCATCGGGGGCGAACAGAATACAGCCGTCCCCGCCACCCGCCCCGGACAGCTTGCCCGCCGCACCGTAGGTCGCGGCCAGCGCCAGCACCCGGCGCATGCCTTCCGTCTCCAGCGGCCCCAGTTCCAGCAGCAGCGCGTGCTGCGCCTTCACGGCCTCCGAGAAGGCCCGGAAGTCACCGCCGCTCAGCCCGTCCTCAATCGCGTGGCCCAGCGTGTCCGAGCGCTCCACGAAGCTCTGGCGGCCCGCCTCCTCCAGCCGCGCCTCCACCTGGCCAATCAGCACCCGCGTCGAGGCGCTCTCGCCCGTGAAGGCATACGCCATGGACACCCGGGGCGAAGGCAGCCGCCACACGTCCACCGACGGAGACTCGGCCAGCGCCGCGCGCAGCCGCCCGGTGTTGCTCGCCTCCATCAACGGCGCCACGTCGTAGCGCCGGTATCGCAGCACACCTCCAGCGAAGCTCGTCGCCACATCCCCGCCGCTGCCCTTCCCGCCCTGCCCCAGCGTGTGCGCCAACAAAGCCAGCTTCAGCGCGTCGTAGCGCTCCTCCAGCACATAGCGCGCGCCTTCCGCCGCCAGCACCGTCGCGCACGCACTGCCGCCCATGCCCAGCTTCTGCCCGTTCGGCCCCACCGCGGACGGCGCCACCGCCAGGTCGAAACCCTGACTCGCGCGTCCATGCGCGCGCAGGGCCTCGTCCAGCGCCCGCGCCACGAAGGCGAACCCCGCCGGGACTTCCCGCTCCCAGCGCACGCCCAGCGGCGTGGTGCTCCCCGCGAGCGTGCCCTCTTCCAGGCACACGTGCACCCGGGCATCCGCACGGCGGCGGACGTACGCGGACGTGCGTGGCGCCACAGCCGCCAACCGCGCCACGCCGCCCCACAGCACGGCGTACTCACCCGAGAGGAACAGCTTCCCCGGCGCGGAGAGGGCCCGCTCCATCAGAAGAGGTGCTCCGCCTTCAGCTCCGCGTCCCCACCCGGCACGCAGCGAATCACGTCCACCGCGCCGCACGCGCGGGCCAGCGCCTCCGCGGCCACCTCGTGCGCGGCGTCCGTCAGCAGCACCGGGTTCGGTCCCGCGTCCAGCGTGAACCACACCGGGATGCCCTTCTTGCGCTGCTCCTTCAGGTGCTGGATGAGCGCCAACGTCCCGGCGTTCATGTAGCTCAGCGGCGGATTCGCCGCGAAGGACGTCGCGTGCATCCGCCACGCGTTGCGCTCACACAGCTCACCCAGGGCCTGCAAATCTCGCCGGGCGATGTGCTCGCGCACGTGCACCACCTCCGCCTCGGCGTCCTTCACCCACGCCGGGTAGTACGGACTGGTGTCCACCGTGTGCTTCATCCCGTCCCGCGACTTCACCTCTTTCTCGCCGCGGTCGAGGATCGCCACCACCATGCGCACGTCCGGCCAGTGCGCCGCGTCGAAGCGCTGCACCGCGAAGCTGTCCTCACCATCCGGACGCTCGCCGCGCTGCCACTCGCAGAACCCGCCCTGCACGCTCCGGCACGCGGAGCCGCTGCCCAGGCGCGCCAGGATGCTGGCCGCCCGCGGCTCCGACGGCAGCCCCGCCGCCGCGCGCCCCGCCACCGCCAGCGCCGCGAAGCCCGCCGCGCTGCTGGCCAGGCCCGCCGCCATGGGGAAGTCCCCGCGCGACACCACCTTCGCGGGGCCCAGCTCGCCCTTCGCCTGTGCGCGCACCAACTCCAACAGGCGCAGCACGCGGTCGCGCTCGCTGCCCTTCGCGGTGTGCCCGTTGAGCTCCACCTGGTCGCTCGCGGCGCCGAACTCCACCGTCGTCGTCACCGACAGCGGCGACAGCGTGAGGGACAGGCTGGACTGATGCGGAAGAATCAGCGCGTCGTCCCGCTTCCCCCAGTACTTCACCAGGGCGATGTTGGGATGCGCCAGAGCTGTGGCTTTCATGGGAGGACTCACGACGCCCGCGGTCCCGCGAGCTGGCTGCTGAAGCAGCGCACGCCCAGCCGGGTGAGCTTCGTCACCACGGGCTTGGGCTCCAGGAACAGGCCAATGACGGCCCCACCATCTCCACCGGCTCCGGTCAGCTTGGCGCCCAGCGCCCCCAGCTCCCGCAACCGGTAGATCATCTCTTCCAACGGCGGCGACGACAGGCCCAGCGCCGAGAGCAGGCCCTGATTGACGTTCATCGCGTCGCCCAGCGCCTCCAAGTCTCCCGCCGCCACCGCCTTCGCGCCCTCCGAGGACACCCGCCCAATCTCCGCGAAGAGGCGCTCGTAGCGCGACGGCCAGCGGGCCTGCCGCTCGCGCAGCGCGCCCACCGTCCTCTTCGTGGGGCTGCGCTCACCCGCGAGCGTCACCACCACGTGCAAGGGCCTGGGGCTCTCCACCACCTGCCCCGTCCCCTTCGCGGCCCCCGGCCTGCGCCGGTACAACACAAGCTGCTCCGCCGCGCTGGTGGTGTGGTCCACCCCGGACGGCGTGCCGTGGAACTCCTGCTCCATCGCCCACGCCACACGCGCCGCGTCCTTCGGCGTGGGCACCTTCCCCGCCGCCTGGAGCAGCAACCGCGCGCACGCCACCGACAGCGCCGCCGAGCTCCCCAGGCCCACCGCCAGCGGCAGGTCCGCCTCCAGCGACACCTTCACCGGCGGCGCGCCCGTCGCCTCCGCGGCCCGGGCGAACGCCGCCGTGAGCTGCGCCCGCTGCGGACGGCTGAGCGTGGAGGGCAACGCGAGCTGACACGCCTTGGCGGGCACGGCGCGCGCCGTCACGCCCTGCGACAACGGCCCGGCCAGGGCCGGGTGCCCGTACACGACGCTGTGCTCACCCAACAGGATGACCTTGCCGGCGCCAAAGGCCGACATGGATTCTGAACGAGGCGCCACGGCGTCAGACAGTGGTGCCGGTCGCGGCCGCGGCATCCTCGGCGGGGAGGCTGGCCAGCAGCTCGCGGGCCTTCTCCACCTTCACGTGGCCCGCCTTCACCAGCAGGTTGGCGATCTTCTCCACCCAGTCGCCCCGCGCGCCCGCCGTCACCGCCACGCAGCGCGCGTGCATCGCCATGTGGCCCTTCTGGATGCCCACGCTGCCCAGCGCCCGGAGCGCCGCGAAGTTCTGCGCCAGGCCCACCGCCGCGAACACCATGGCGAGCTCACGCACCGACGAGGTCTGCATCAGCTTGAGCGCCATCTGCACGCCCGGGTGGATCTTGATGGGCCCGCCCACCGTCCCCAGCGCCATGGGCAGCTCGATGCGGCCCACCAGGTGCCCCTCTTCCAGGTACCAGGTGGACAGCGGCCGGTACTGCCCGTTGCGGCAGGCGAACGCGTGCGCGCCCGCTTCAATGGCGCGCCAGTCCTGCCCCGTGGCGATGGCCACCGCGTCAATGCCGTTCATCACGCCCTTGTTGTGCGTGGCGGCGCGGTACGGGTCGGCTTCCGCGAAGCGGCTGGCCTGGGCGATGCCCTCGGCGATCTCCTCGGCCGGCATCTCGAAGTCCGCCAGCAGCGGGATGGGGATGCGGCACATGGCGCGCGCCAGCCGGCGGTCCGCCAGGTTGGAGAGGATGCGCAGGTACACCTTGCCGCCCGTAATCTGCTCGATGAGCGGCGCCACGCCCTCCGCCATGGTGTTGATGAGGTTGGCCCCCATCGCCTCCTGGGCGTCGACGATGAGGTGCACGATGAGCAGCGGCTCGCCGCGCGGGCCCTCCGGGGCCGGCAGCACGCGAACCTCGACGTCCTTCGCCCCGCCGCCACGCGCCACCATGGCCGGGTGGAAGCTGTTGGCCAGCGCGAGGATCTGCTCCTTGTGCGCCAGGACGCGCTCGGTGGCCACCGTCGGGTCGCCGTAGCGCGACACCTGCACCTGGCCAATCATCAGCGACGGGTCGGCTTCACCCATGAAGCCGCCCGACTCCCGGACAATCTTCGCCGCGAAGGACACCGCCGCCACGACGGACGGCTCCTCCACCGCCATGGGCACCAGGTAGTCGCGTCCGTTGACCTGGAGGTTGAGGCCCAGCCCCAGCGGCAGGGAGAAGGTCCCCACCGCGTTCTCAATCATCTGGTTCGCCAGGACAGGCTGGAGCGCCTCCGAGCCCAAGAGCTGCTGCAGGTCCTCGGGCGTGAGCTGGAACATGCGGGAGAGGTGCGCGTGGCGCTCCTCCATCGGCAGCTTGTGGAACCCGGGGAGCCGGGACGTCACGGTGTCAGACATGTTCTTCCTTCCAGACTTCGGCGCGGCCACCCTCTACAGCGCCGCCAACCAATCCTTCAACTCTCCGGTGAGCACCCGGGGCCGCTGTCTCAGTTCAGCGCAGCTTCTGCTACCCGTCAGGACCAGCGCCTGCCGCAGGCTGGCCAGGATGACCTCCAGCGCCGCCTCCGCCGCCACGAGCCCGCCCGCCTGCTGCGCGCGGAACAACGGCAGCGCCATGCCGGCCAGGTTCGCGCCCAGCGCCAGCACCTTGGCGGCGTCCAGTCCCGTGCGGAGGCCGCCGCTCGCCACCAGGTGGACGTCCGGGCCCACGGCCCGGCGCACGGTGGCCAACGCCGCCGCCGTGGGGATGCCCCACGCGCTGAACTCCGCTCCCAACTGTGCCTGTACGCCCGACGCGCGAAGTTGTTCCACGCGCACCCAGGACGTCCCGCCCAGGCCGGACACGTCGAGGTTGCGCACGCCCAGGTCCACCAGCCGCCGCGCGACGTCCGGGCCAATGCCGCAGCCCGTCTCCTTCACCAGCAGCCGGTCGCCAAAGGCCCGCACCAGCAGCTCCACCACGCGGTAGCCGCCCTGGAAGTCCCGGTCGCCTTCCGGCTGCGTCAGCTCCTGCCCCGCGTTGAGGTGCAGCGCCAGCCCGTCCGCGCCGATACCGTCCACCAGCCGGCGCGTTCCGTCCACGCCCAGCCGGATGGCCTGGAACATCCCGATGTTGCCCAGCAGCGCCACCGTGGGCGCCACCTGCCGCACCTGGAAGGACGCGGCCCGAGAGGCGTCCTCCGACATGGCGCGCTGGCTGCCGACACCAAAGGCCAGGCCGTGGCGCTCGGCGAGCAGCGCCAGGTCGCGGTTCACCGCGCCCGCACGCTCCGTCCCACCCGTCATCCCGGTGACGAGCAGCGGGGAGCGCAGCCGCTTGCCCAGGAAGGCCGTGGACAGGTCCACGTCCTCCACGGCCATCTCCGGCATCGCGCAGTGCACCAGCTTGACGCACTCCAGCAGGGTGCTGTTTCCGGTGGGTTCGACGTCGCCCGTGGCGCAAAGGTCGAGATGCGCGTCCTTGCGTCTGGCTGTGAGGTCTTCGCCCATCTCGTTGGAGTCCGGTCCGCCCAGGGTGCCACGGCGCGTAAGTGCCCGAATGACCGAGGTTTCCTAGCAAGCACGGCGGCCAAGGCGCAAGCCAAAGGGCCCGGGCGGTCAGCCCCGGCGTGTGGGTGGACGCTGGCGCCTTGTGGGCGGTATGAGCGCGGCGTGAGCCCCTCCCCGACCCACGTGGTTGTCTTCCTGCACAGCGGCGACTACGACCGCGTGCATCAGGGCCTGTCCATCGCCGCCGCGGCCGTGGCGTCTGGCCGCAGGGCGGAGGTGTACCTCTTCTGGTGGGCCCTGGAGCGCTTCCTCGATGGGGCGCTCGACGACCCGGACTTCACGGGTCGCGACGACGTCACCCACCGCTTCGAGTCGCGCGGGATGCCCACGTTGCGCGCCCTCCTCACCCACCTGACCGATTCAGGACTTTTCACCCTGGCCGGGTGCACGGGCTCGCTGGGCGCCCTGGGGGCGGAAGCGAAGGCGGATGCCAGCGGCATCGCCTTGTGGCTGGGCTGGAGCGCCATCCTTCAGCGCACCGCGGGCGTGACGGACCGCTTCTACCTCTAGATGCCCATCTTGACGCCCACGATGACGGTCCGAGGCGCGTTGGGCCGCGCCCCGTAGGGACGGCGCGACACCACGGCCTGCTCGTCCAGGATGTTGCGCGCGCTGAGGTACAGCTGCCCCCAGCGGGAGAAGTGCCAGCTCGCGTTGACGTCGAACGTCAGCAGCGCGTCCGTCCGCTGCTCCGGAGGCGCCTCGCCCTGCCCCGCCTGCTCGCGCATGGCGTCCACGTAGAAGGCGCTCAGGGCCAGGCCGCCCCACGCCGTCTCCACACCCGCGGTGGCGTAGAGCTGGTGCCGGGGCACGTAGGGCAGCTCGTCGCCCGCGCGCACGTCGCCGAACTGCGGGTCCGCCGACTGGAAGTCCTCGCGCAGCCGCGTGCGCGTGAAGGTGTAGGACAGCGAGACGGGGAACGTCACGCCACCGCCCGGGCGGAAGGTCTTCTCGCCGAAGACCTCCAGGCCGTAGATGAAGGCCTTGCCCGCGTCCGTCTGCCGATCCAGGTCGTCGTTGAGGCAGCCGCTGGAGAACGTGCAGATGTCGGTGAGGTTCGAGTAGTCGTTGAAGAAGCCCACCGCCTCGAAGCGCTCGCCCCTGCGGGTCCACCGCGCGCCAGCCTCATAGTTGATGCTCTTCTCCGGCAGCACCACGTCCGGCTGTCCAGGCGCCGGGGGCGAGAAGCCACGATAGGCGCCCGCGAACAGGCCCAGCTCGTGCGTCAACGCGCCGTAGACGCCCATGCCCGGCATGAGCACCTCCACCGCGCCGCTCGCCTCGGTGCCCGTCAGGTGGTTCCGCGAGGCCGAGCGGATGATCTCCATGCGCACACCCGGCGTCAGCACCAGCGGGCCCCAGCCGATGGCGTCCGTCGCGTGCAGGGCGAGGGCGTGCGTGGAGTCCTTGTTGTCGGCCGTGGTGTACGTGGGCTCGCTGGTCCGCACGAGCTGGCCGCCCTGCATCAGGAAGGCGTCCTCGGTGTGGAGGCGGCGGATGCTGTCGTAGTGGAAGCGCGCGCCCAGCTCGAGGTTGTGGCTCAGCGGCCCCGTGGTGGCCGTCCAGCGGGCGACGCTCTGGAGCCCCTGGGACACGTAGGTGCGGTCGTTGGGGCCGATGAGCAGCGCGTCCTGGGTGGACGACGTGTCCTGCTCGCCGGTGAGGACGCCGTAGTAGATGGCGTTGCGCGCGCTCGTGGGGTCCGCCAGCACGCTGGCGATGGAGGCGCCGCGGAAGCGGTTCACCTTGCGCCACGCCCGGCTCAGGTCGTGCCGGTAGACGGACGTCGTCACGGCCAGCCCGCCCGCCTCGAGCTCGTGGCTGAGCACCACCTGCGTGCGGTGCCACTTCATGTGGTCCAGGGCGCTCGCGACGTAGCGGCGCAGCGGCGCGGCGGCGAAGTCCGCGCTGCTCAGGCCCAGGTACGTCTCGTTCGAGTCCTCGTCCGAGTAGCCCAGCTTGAGCTGGAGCGTCTGGCGCACCGGGCCCTCGGGGACGAGCAGGTAGCGGCCCTTGGCCATCCACTCGTTGCGGGAGAAGCCCGTGTCGCCGCCCACGGTGTCCAGCTCCTTGAAGCCGTCACTGCGCAGGTGGACGCCTTCAAGCAGGAAGCCCGCGCGCTCGGTGCTGGCGCCGAAGACGCCGTGGGCCTTGCCGTAGAGGTACTCGCCGCCCGCCACGTCCAGCCAGGCGGACTCGGAGGCGGGGATGTCCCGGGTGAGGAACTCCACGGAGCCGCCCACCGTCTGCGGTCCCTGCTGGATGGCCGAGGGCCCCTTGAGCACGCGGATGCGTTGCATGCGCGTGGCCAGCGGGAAGTAGTAGGCCGCCGGCGCGGAGTACGGCGCGGGGCCGAAGAGGACTCCGTCCTCCAGCAGGGTGACCTTCTTGCTGCGGTCCGGATTGACGCCGCGCAGGCCCACGTTCGGCCGCAGGCCGAAGCCGTCCTCGCCGCGGGAGTACACACCGGGCACCGTCTGGAGGATGGCGGCCGGGTCATCGCGCTCGAAGCGCTCCAACTGCGCGGGCTTGAGCACGTGGATGGAGCCGCTCGTGCGCGCCTCCGAGGTGCCCACCACCACGCTCTCGAATTTCTTCTCCACCGCCTCGGGCGAGGGCTCCAGCACCAGCGGCTCGCTCGCGGGGGGCTCGGTGGCCAGCGGCGCGTCGCCCACGGGCGCCTGCGCGGGCTCGGCCAGCTGCGGCGCCTCGGCGGCGGCGGCGTCCTGCACCTGCGACGGCTCGGGAACCACGGCGGCGGCGTCCTGCACCTGCGACGGCTCGGGAACCACGGCGGCGGCGTCCTGCACCTGCGACGGCTCGGGAACCGCGGCGGCGTCCTGGGGCGGCTCGGACTGCGCCGCGGCCGGGGAGGCCCATGCCAGCAAGAGCGCCGGAAGTGCCCAGCTCCGCGCCCACATCAGCTTCTGCTCGAACAGTGCCATCTGAAGCGTTTCGACCTTGTCTCGACCGGGATGTCCGACGACTCAAAAAGCCAGGAGCCGGGGAGGATGGCCCGCCCGCGCGCGGACCGCCCTCCCCGGCTCCTGCTTCTACACTGCGTCAGCGATTACTGCTTCTCGACGGGACCGCCGATGACGATCTTTCCATCCGTCTGGATGGCGATGCCGCGAGCGGCCTCCTCGGTGGCCGCGGTCGCGACGTTGATCTTCGCGATGCCGCCGGTGCCGAAGGTCGGGTCCAGGTTGCCATCGGTGGTGAAGCGCGCCACCACCATCTGGTTGTCGCCACCCTCGGTCACGAAGCCCGCCGCGTAGATGCGGTTCTGCGAGTCAAAGGTGACGGACCAGAAGCGGTCGTCCTCCGTGGCGGAGATGGGCGTGGCCTTGACCACCTCCGTGCCCGTGCCACCCGTCGGGATGATGGCCAGGATGGCGTCGACGTTCCCGCTGCCACCGGAACGGTAACCCACCGCGGCCGCCCAGTTGCCGTCCGCCGACTTGGCCACGCCGAAGAAGGCCTGCTCCGGACGCTCGAAGCCGTAGGTCTTGTAGCCTTCCGGCGCGAAGGTCGTGTCCGGCTGGCCGTCCGGCGTCTGCATCAGGAGGAGGGCCTGGATGTTCTGCGCGCTGGGCGTGGCGCTGCCCACGTGCAGGACGCGGTCGTCGTTCAGGACGACCAGGTTGCGGCCGCGGTCGTTGTCACCGGCCAGGTCCAGCACCACCGAGCCGCCAATGCCCCACGTCGGGTCCAGCGCGCCCGTGGCGGTGTAGCGGAAGGACACCAGGTCCACCGCGCCGGAGGACGCGGAGCGGCCGTAGCCGGTCGTCACGTAGCTGCCGTTGGACTGCATGCCCGCGGCGTAGGCCTCGGCCATGCCCCACTCCGGGTTGTTCTCGCTCTGGGCCTGGAACGGCGCGGACGTCACGACGCCCTTCCAGCCGAAGGTGTCGTCCGCCTTGCCGTCGTCGTTCAGGCGCTGCAGCACGATGCGGTTGGCCGCCTGCGCCCCCACGCCCGTGGGCATGGACGTGTAGCCGGACGTCATGATCTTCCCGTCCGGCTGGATGAAGCCGTAGCGCATGCCGTCGTTCAGGTTGGACAGGTTGAGGACGCTGAACCCGTTGGGCGTCTGGGCCGAGCCGAACGTCGTGTCCAGCGCGCCCGTCGCCGTCAACCGGGCCACCACGCGGTCGGTGTCCGCGCGCGTGCCGTCCGCGCGCTTGTTGCCGAACAGCACGATGCGGTCCGTGGCGTCCACGCGCACGTCCCACAGCGAGTCACGCGTGCCGTCGCGGCCGGTGCCGAAGTCCACGTGCGTCACGCCGCCCGCGCCGAACGTCGTGTCGTGCGTACCATCCTCGTTGAAGCGGACCACCGCGATGTCGCTGTCCAGCGGGCCGGTGCCCGCGTCAGGCGTCGGGTTCGTGCCCGAGTCCGGGGTCGTCCCGGCGTCCGCCTGGGTGCCCGCGTCGGGCGTCGGGGTCGGCGTGGGCTCGTCGTCGCCACAACCCGTCATGCACGCCAGCGTGAGCGCCAGCGCGGCCCCACGCACCAGGAAGCCGCGGTGCTTTACCGTCTTCAACATGATGTCTTCCCCTCCTCGGGAACTTCTCGAACTGCAAACGATAATCGTTATCAGTTTCGTCGCGACAGCCTCCTACCCCAGAAGAACGGGAAGGGTCAACAAACATCCCGTGCAGTCGTGAACCGAGGACGTCGAAATCTTGAAGTTGATTGTCATTAACAACATCGGCGTGTTACCGAGCCGGGCCATGAACACCGAGTCATCGCGCCCCCTCTCCGTCCTGCGTGCGAGCGCCATCGCGCTCGTGGTTCCCGCGCTCCTTTCACTGTCGGCCTGCAAGTCGGACACGGGGGCTCCGCCGGACGCCGGTACGGAGAACCCCGACGGCACGGTGGCCGCGACGCGCGCCGCGCTGCTGGAGTCGTCCGGGGCCTGTGTGCTGCAGACGGCCCGTGAGTTCCAGACGGCGGCCACCACGCTGCAGAGCGCCGTCGCGGCCCACGCGGCCACGCCGGATGCCACCACGCGAGACGCCGCGCGCGCGGCCTACCACCAGGCCATGGACGTGTGGCAGGTGGCGGAGGTGATGCAGTTCGGTCCCGCCGCGCCCCGCAGCCTCCCGGGCGGCGCGGAGATTCGCGACAACATCTACTCGTGGCCCCTGGTCAGCCGGTGCGCCATCGAGGAGCAGCTCGTCAACCGCAGCTACGAGTCGGCGGGCTTCGACAGCGCGCTGGTGAGCCGCCGCGGCCTGTACGCGCTGGAGTACCTGCTCTTCTTCGAGGGCAACGACACCGCCTGCCCGGGCACCTCCGTCATCGTGTCCCAAGGCTCGTGGGCGGCGCTGTCCGCGGACGAGCGGGCCGAGCGCAAGCGGGCCTACGCCGCCGTGGTGGCCGAAGACATCCACCGCCGCGCGGACGCGCTGGTGAACGCGTGGGCCGCGGACCAGGGCAACTTCGCACAGACGCTGACGACGGCGGGCTCCGGCAACGCCGTGTACCCCTCCACGCAGGCGGCGTTGAACTCCCTGAGCGATGCCATCTTCTACCTCGAGCGCGAGGTGAAGGACCTCAAGGTGGCACGGCCGCTGGCGCTGCGCGACTGCGCCACGTCCACCTGCCCTGAACACCTGGAGTCACAGTTCGCGGCGCGCTCGAAGGCGAACCTCCGGGCCAACCTGGTGGGCTACCGGCGCATCACGGAAGGCTGCGGCGAGGACTTCTCCGGCACGGGCTTCGACGACCTGCTCGAGGCCTCGGGCGCCGACGCGCTGGCGGCGAAGGTGCGCGAGCGCAACGCGGCGGCGGCGGCGGGCATCGAGGCCGTTCCGGGTGAAGACCTGGCGACGGTCCTGGCGCAGGACAAGGCCGCGATGCGTGCGATGTACGACGCCATCAAGGGCGTGACGGACGTGCTCAAGACGGAGCTCGTCACCGTGCTGGACCTGGAGCTGCCCCAGTCCGTCGAAGGGGACAATGACTGAGGTGACGACCGTCGAGCGCTCCGTGTCCGGGCGCCTCTGGGAGGTGCTGCTGGCGCCGCGAGACATCGCGGCGCTGGTGGCGTTCCGCGTGGCGCTCGGACTGCTCGTCTTCGTTTCAGCGGTCCGGTTCCTCGCCTACGGCTGGGTGGACGTGCTGTTCACCGGCCCCCGCTTCCACTTCACCTACTGGGGCTTCGGCTGGGTGCCCGCGCTGCCGGCGCCGTGGATGCACGCCGTCTTCGCGGTGCTCGCGCTGCTCGGGCTCTGCATGGCGGCGGGCCTCTTCTACCGCGTGGCGGTGGGCCTGCTGTTCGTCGCCTTCACCTACGTCCAGCTCGTGGACGTCAGCAACTACCTCAACCACTACTACCTGGTGAGCCTGCTCCTGGGGCTGATGCTCTTCGTACCGGCGCACCGGGCCTTCTCGGTGGATGCATGGCGAAAGCCCGCGCTGCGCCGGGACTGGCTGCCCTCGTGGTGCACGCTGCTGCTGCGCTTCCAGGTGGGGGTGGTGTACGTCTTCGCGGGGCTGGCGAAGCTGACGGGTGACTGGCTGCTCCATGCCCAGCCGCTCAGCATCTGGCTGTCGGCGCGGACGAGCCTGCCCGTCGTCGGCCCCATGCTCGACGAGCCCTGGGTCGCCTACGTCGCGGCCTGGTCGGGCTTCCTCTTCGACACCACCATCGTCGCCTTCCTCCTCACCCGGAAGCTGCGGCCCTTCGCCTATGCCGTGGTGCTCGGGTTCCACGCGGCCACCTCCGCGCTGTTCCCCATTGGCATGTTCCCCGTCATCATGGTCACCGGGGCCCTGGTCTTCTTCGAAGCCTCCTGGCCACGGCGGCTGTTGCACGGACTGCGCGCCCGCCTCGCCCGGACGTCCGCCGCGACTTCGGCCGCCTCCGCGAGGCCCGTGACGCCCCCCCTGAGCGCTCCCGGCTGGAGGGGCCAGGTGGCGCTCGGCCTGGCCCTGACCTACGCCGTCGTGCAGGTCGCCATTCCGCTGCGCACCCACCTCTACGGCGGCAATGTCCTGTGGCACGAGCAGGGCATGCGCTTCTCCTGGCGGGTGATGGCGCGCGAGAAGAACGGCAGCGTGACGTTCATCGTCCGCGACCCGGCGTCGGACCGGGAATGGCACGTCGCGCCCAGCCAGTACCTCACCCGCCTCCAGGAGCGGGAGATGTCGGTGCAGCCGGACCTCATCCTCCAACTGGCGCGGCACATCGCCCGGGACTTCGAGGCGCGGGGCAAGGGCCGCGTCCAGGTCCACGTCGACGCGCAGGTGTCGCTCAACGGCCGCCCCGCGGAGCTGCTGGTGGACCCCGACGTGGACCTCGCGCGGGAGGTGGACAGCCTCGCGCCCAAGCAGTGGATCCGCCCCGCGCCGGACTCACCGCCCATCCGCTTGCGCGCTCCGCTGCGCGGCGCGACGGCCGAGCGTCCGTAAGGCCCGGCCCGCTGACGACGGCGCCGGGTGCCGTCCATGCCGGCGGAGTGGCCCAGGCGCGGCGGCCCACCAGGCGCCGTCCCTCGTCGTTGCCGAGCCCGCGCCCTTGGTTACGTTTCCAGAGGGCCCCGCGGGCCTCCGGAAACGAGGCGGCCATGGCGCTCCATTCTTCCCACGCCGGCGCGGACCGGCCAGCGCTGCACGGCGGAGGCGGTTGGCACCGGCTGGGCAACGCGCTCAAGACGACCGTGCTGCTGGCCGGGCTCACGGCCCTGGTGCTCGTCATCGGCGACCGCCTGGGCGGCCCGCGAGGCCTGCTCTTCGCCGGCGTCTTCGCAGTGGTGATGAACTTCGGCTCCTATTGGTTCAGCGACCGGATTGCCCTGGCCATCCACGGCGCCCGGCCGTTGCCCTACGAGCAGGCGCCCTGGCTGCACGACATGGTGGCGCGGCTGGCCTCCCGCGCGGGCATGCCGAAGCCCAAGGTCTACATGCTCCCCACGCCAGCCCCCAACGCCTTCGCCACGGGCCGCAACCCGAGCCACGCCGCCATCGCGGTGACGGCGGGGCTGATGGAGCTGCTGGACCGGCGCGAGCTGGAAGGCGTGCTGGCCCATGAGCTGGGCCACGTGCGCAACCGGGACACCCTCATCGGAACGGTGGCGGCGACCCTGGCCGGCATCATCAGCTACGCCGCGCAGATGCTCTTCTGGTTCGGCGGCTCCATGCTCAGCCGAGGCGACGACGAGCGCGGCGGCCTGGGGAGCGCCTTCGCCAACCTGGGCCTGCTGCTGGTGGCGCCCATCGCCGCCACGCTGCTCCAGCTCGCGGTCAGCCGCTCACGGGAGTACGGGGCGGACCAGACGGGCGCCGAGCTGGCGGGCGACCCGGACGCGCTCGCCAGTGCCCTGCTGAAGCTGGAGCGCGGCGCCCAGGCCATTCCCTACGACAGGGCCCCCGCCACCTCCCACCTCTTCATCGTCAACCCGCTCCACCATGGCGGAGTCATGGCCCTGTTCTCCACCCACCCGCCCATCCACGAGCGGG
>NZ_JABXEP010000080.1:0-36791 GCF_013372605.1 Myxococcus sp. AM009 | reverse complement strand
TGCCGGGCTGGGGCCGGGGCGTGAGGGTGCCAATCTCCACCGAGGAGAAGCCGCAGGCGAAGAGGCCGTCCACCGCCTCCGCGTCCTTGTCCAGGCCGGCGGCCAGCGCCACGGGGTGGGCGAAGCGCAGGCCAGCCACTTCCACGGCCAGGCCGGGCGGGGCGCCCTCCAGGGCCTTCTCACGCAGGGACTCACACAAGTCCCGTGAGCGGCCCAGGTAGCGGAGCCCCGCCATGCCGAGCCGGTGCGCGCGCTCCGCGGAGAGCTGGAAGAGGAGCGAGCGGGTGAGTCCGTACATGGCGTGGCTCAAGCGGGGATGAACGAGGCCTCACGGGCCCAGGCGAGCGTCTGGTCGACCTGCTCGGGCGTGAGGATGCCGTTCTGTTCGATGATGTCGATCTCCCGCCGCATGTCCGTCTCCAGGAGGTAGGGGCCGTCGGTGTTGATGGTGAACTTCACCTTGCGGTCCCAGAAGGTGCGGACGATGTGGCGCAGCTCCTCCACGCCCTCCACGGCCTTGGTGTGCAGGTTGGACGTGGGGCACAGCTCCAGGACGATGTCGCGCTCGCGCAGCACCTTCATCGCGTGCTCGTCGTAGGCGGCGCGGATGCCGTGGCCGATGCGGTGCGGCTGGAGCTTCTCCACCACGGACATGACGCCCTCGGAGCCCGTGCCGCGCGTCTCGCCGGTGTGCACCGTGCACTTGAGCCCGGCGCGGCGGGCGCGCGAGAAGAGGTCCTCGTACTGGGTGACGACCTCCGGCCTCAGCTCCATGGCGTTCGTCTCCGTGCCGGCCAGGTCGATGCCGTACACGCCGCGCGTGCGGTACTTGATGGCCTTGTCCACGATGATGCTGTTGAGCCGGTGGTCGAACTCGCGGGCCAGGCAGAAGATGAGCCCCATCTTCACGCCGTACTCCAGCACCGCGCGGTCCATGCCGCGCAGCGCGGCGTGGATGATGTGGTCCAGGTCCAGCTCGGAGTTCAGGTTGCGCTTCATCGGGTTGAAGCGCAGCTCCATCTGCGTCACGCGGCTGCCGCGGTACTCCTTGCCGATGACCTCGTAGACGGAGCGCTCAATCGCGCTGGGGGACGACTGGATCTTCTCCGTCCAGGTGTGGAGGATCTTCAGGTAGTCGTCCAGGCTCCCCACCTTGCCCGGACGGGAGGTGATGAGCTCCACGAAGTCGAAGTAGTTCTTCACCGGGAGCTTGAAGCCCTGCTGGTGGGCGATGGACCAGAGGATGTGGGGCGCCACAGCGCCACCCACGTGGATATGCAGGTCGATCAGATCGCGTGCCATGGCGGCATGTATGCACAGTGCCGGGCGCGCGTAAAGACTACCGCCGGAGCAGCACGTACACCGCGCCGGTGCCTCCGTCCTGAGGACGTGCGGTGGCGAACGCCAGCACCATCCGGCCAATCCGCTTCTCGGACAGCCACCCCTTGAGTCGCTCCTTCAGCACGGGAATCTGGTCCTTGGAGTTCAAACCGCGTCCGTGCACCACGAGCACGCAGCGCCTCTTCGCGCGGCGGCTGTCACCCAGGAAACGCTCCAGCGCGTCGCGCGCCTCGGCCTGCGTCTTCCCGTGCAGGTCCAGCTGTCCCTGGATGGCGAAGTCGCCCCGGCGCAGCGCGCGCAGCAGGTTCCGGTCAATGCCGGGGCCCGCGCCTTCAATGGACTCGTCCGTGCCGGTGAAGTCAAAGTCGCCCTGGCCGGCGACCAGCTCGGAGAGCTGCGCGAGCGCCTCCGCGTTCTCGTCGATGAGTTCCGGCAGGCGCGGGTTGGGCGCGGGCGCCTCGCCCCGGTGGGTGAGCTGCTGCACGCCGTCCATGGCGGAGTAGAAGAGGGAGGCGTCGTCCTCCTCGCGGACCTTGGGGGCCTTCGTGGCCCGGGGCGAGGGCGCCGCGACCTTGCGCTTCGCGACCTCCGCCGCGGCCTGCTCCTGCGCCTCCTTCTTCTCCTGGTCCTTCATCACCTGGATGGCGGACTTGAAGGGGTTGTTGCTGAAAGCCGCTTCCTTCTTCTTGGGGCCGTTGCGCTGCTGACTCATGGCGGGAGGTGCGTCCTCGTCGTGGGCGACTGTGGGGGATGTAATCCGGCGCTACAGCCCGCGCAGGCGTCGAATCTCTTCATAGGCGTCGCGGACGTGCTGGAAGCGACGGGCGGCCTGCTCGGCGGCCTGCCGTCCGAGGTGGGCGGACTTGTCGGGGTGGTACTCTGCGGCGAGCTGCCGGAAGGCGCGCTTCACCTCGATATCCGTGGCGTCCGGCGTCAGGCCCAGCGCGGCATAGTGCTCATCTCCGGCGCCCAGGTGCAGGGCGATGATGGCCTGCTCGTCCGCCTCGGAGATGCCCAGGCCCTCGGCGACGCGGCGGAGGACTTCCCGTTCGGAGCGCTGCATGCCGCCGTCGGCCAGCGCCAGCTCGTAGAGCGTGTCCAGCAGCCGGTGCCGCTCGGCCGAGGGGAGCTGGGCATGGCAGGCGCTGACGGCCGCGTCCAGGTCGGGCGGGTGGGCCAGGAAGACCTTGAGGTGGCGCCGGACCAGCTCCAGGGCCTCGGGGCCGTAGCCCAGCGTCGTCTGGAAGTAGCGCCGCACCACGCGCACCTCGTCGCGGCGGACCTCGCCATCCGCGTGGGCCACCTCGACGAACACGGCGCACAAGTCACTGGCGAGCTGCTCGTAGGGCTCCTCCTCGCGAGGCGCGAGCGCCGCCTCCGACGTGGCGTCGTGGGTGAGGGCGTAGGGCGCGTGGGCGAAGTCGGACAGGGCCTCCGGGTCCTCGGGCGGCAGGGCATGCTGGGCGTCGTAGTAGCGCCCCGCGAAGCCGCCTGCGATGAGCAGCAGGACGATGGCCCAGGGGCTGCCCACGAGCAGGCCCGCCATCAACCCCAGCATTGCTCCCAGCACTGTTCCTGCGCCCATGGCCGAGGTTCCGCTCCCTTTCCGGCGGGGGAGTTTCGCATAGAGTGGCCCGCGTGAACGCCCAGTTGATTGATGGCAATGCAGTCGCGGCGCGCGTGCGAGCCGAGGTCAAGGCGGAGGTCGACCGGCTCAAGCAGGAGCACGGCCTGACGCCAGGGCTGGCCGTGGTGCGCGTGGGGGAGGACCCCGCCTCCAAGGTGTATGTCAGCCGGAAGAAGAAGGTCGCCGGGGAGGTGGGCATCCAGTCCTGGGAGCTCCACCCGGACGAGCGCATCACCCAGGAGGCGCTGCTGGAGGTCATCCACCGGCTCAACGACGACGCGGCGGTGCACGGCATCCTGGTGCAACTGCCACTGCCCAGGCACATTGACCCGGACGTCATCATCTCCGCGGTGAAGCCGGAGAAGGACGTGGACGGCTTCCACCCGCTCAACGCGGGCAACCTGCTCCTGGGCCGGCCCACCACCCGGGCCTGCACGCCCTATGGGGTGATGCGGCTGCTGGAGGAGATTGGCTGCGACCCCGCGGGCAAGCGGGCCGTGGTGGTGGGCCGCAGCAACATTGTGGGCAAGCCCATGGCGCTGATGCTGGTCCAGAAGAACGCCACGGTGACCCTCTGCCACAGCAAGAGCGACCTGCGCCGTGAAGTGGAGGGCGCGGACCTCCTGGTGGTGGCGGTGGGCGTGGCCGAGCTGGTCAAGGGCGCATGGCTCAAGCCCGGCGCGGTGGTCATTGACGTCGGGATGAACCGCACGCCGGACGGCAAGCTGGTGGGCGACGTGGAGTTCGCGGCCGCCGCCGAGCGCGCGTCGTTCATCACCCCCGTGCCCGGTGGCGTGGGGCCCATGACCATCGCCATGCTGATGCGCAACACGCTCGACGCGGCCGTGCGCTACGGCCGAGCGCCTGTCGTCACGTAGGCCGTGAGGGTGACGCGCTGGGGTCCTGGTCCCAGCTCCGCCTGCGCGTGCTCGTGCATGGACCAGAGCAGCGAGTCCCACTGCGCGCCCAGCGCCCTGCGCGCCAGCACGACGGGCGCGCTGGAGCGGGTGGTGGCGTCCACCATGGCGGCCGTGGACGGGTAGTCGATGTGGCCTTCCACTTCGTGCACCGTGACGTGGGTGAAGCCCGCGCTGGACATCTCCCGCTGACAGGTGTCGGGGTCGGACAGGGGGATGGCGCCCGGCTGTGACGGCTTCGCGCCAGACTGCTCCCAGAGGCGGGTGTACACGGCGCGCAGCTCCTTCGAGCGTTCAAAGGGCGTCCAACTGGACACGACGGCCCGGCCGCCCGGCTTGAGCACCCGGTGAAGCTCCTGGAAGCCGCGCGCCCGGTCCGGGAAGAACATCAGGCCGAACATGGAGAAGGCGGCGTCGAACGCGCTCGCCTCGAACGGCAGCGCCATGCCGTCACCCTCCTGGATGTCGATGTCGAGCTTCGCCTCCGCGGCCCGGGCGCGCAGGGCGGAAATCATCTCCGGGGAGAAGTCCACCGCCGTGACGTGGGCGCCGTCGCGCGCGGCGAGCAGCGCGAGCGTTCCCGGCCCCGTGGCGACGTCCACGACACGCGTCCCTCGCGCCACGCCGGCCCGGAGCAGGGCATCCCGGGAGAACGTCTCGAAGGCGGGCATCAGCTCGCGCACGTACTCGGGCGCCACCAGGTTCCAGGCCTCGGGTTGGGCAAGGGGCGATACGGCGGACATCGGGGCTCCTGGACGGGGGGCTCGGCATGGCCCGGTTCGCGTGGCAGCCTGCATGGCGAGTCCTGGAGGCGCAATTTTGTTGCGACAGCCACGACACCGTTGGGGAGGCAACACCATGCCGAGTCGCGAGGAGCAGCTTGCCGGGGGAATCTACGGACTGCTGGTGGGGGATGCGCTGGGCGTGCCCTACGAGTTCCACGCGCCCGCGCGGATTCCACCGCCCGAGGACATCGACTTCCAGCCGCCCGAGGGCTTCCAGCGCGCGCATGACGGGGTTGCGCCGGGGACCTGGTCCGACGATGGCGCGCATGCGCTGTGCCTGCTGGACTCGTTGCTCTTCCATGGACGGTTGGACCCGGAGGACCTGGGCCGCCGTCTGGTGAACTGGCTGGAGTGGGGCTACCTCGCGGTGGACGGCCAGGTGTTCGACGTGGGCATCCAGACGCGCACGGCCCTGGCCTCGGTCCACGCCGGGACGCCCGCGCTGATGGCCGGCCCCAAGGGCGAACAGGACAACGGCAATGGCGCGTTGATGCGCGTGCTGCCCTTGGCGCTCTGGCACTCCGGCAGTGACGCGGAGCTGGCGGCGGACGCGATGACCCAGTCGCGCGTCACGCATGGCCACCCGCGCTCCCAGGTGTGCTGCGCGCTGTATTGCCTGTGGGCCCGTCGCATCCTGCAGGGCGCGGGTGCTTCGGACGCCTGGACGGGCGCCGTGGAGACGCTCCGCGAGCTGTATCCCGAAGGCGCTGAAGCCCGCACGGAGCTGGACACGCGCGTCCTGCCTCCGGGCTGGGAGTCGCTGCGCGGCACGGGCACGGGCTACGTGGTGGATTGCCTCCGCTCCGCGCGCCAGTGTGTGACCGAGCACGACACCTACGAGCAGGTGGTGAAGGCCGCGGTCCGCCTGGGCCGGGACACCGACACCACCGCCGCGGTGGCGGGAGGCATCGCCGGGCTCCTCCACGGCGTGGAGGGCATCCCCGCGCGCTGGCGTGAGGCATTGCGCGGGGGCGAGCTGTTGCAGCCCCTGCTCCAGAGCCTGTTCAACGCTTGTTCAATCCCTGTTGATGGAACGAGCGGGTGACGGTGTGTTTCACACCGTCATCAACGAGCCCCGAGGGCGAGTTGCATGTTTCTGTCGGAACAGTCTGCTTATTCCGACAAGTTTGGATTGCCAGGAGGGTGTCAGGGGTTAGGATGGCGACTCATCCGGGGGGGCCGGTATGGCCGGGGTGAGTCACGCAATGATTGACCAGGAAGTGGGCGCACCTGTGCTTCGGGGGCGATTCGGCCATACACGCGGGGAGGACGTGCGAACGGAGGCTCCCGTGTCCACGGAGGCCTCCGGCAGCAGGGTGCTCGCACGTGGGGTCGACGCGCTGGAGGTGCGGGTGGAGGCACTGCTCGGCGAGCACCTGGAGGCCGTGCGACGGCGGGTGGACTCGCGCTTCGCCGTGCTGATGGTGGGGCAGTGGCTGGTCGCCATCGCGGTGGCGGCGGTGCTGTCGCCCTTCGCCTGGCAGGGGACGTCGCGGGTGGTGCATCCCCATCTGCACGTGGCGGGGGTGTTGGGCGGCCTGCTGTCCGCCTTCCCGCTGGTGCTGGTGCGGCTGCGGCCCGGGGACGTCGCCACGCGGCACGTGGTGGCGGTGGCGCAGATGCTCTGGGCCGCGCTCTTCATCCACCTGACGGGCGGCCGCATCGAAACGCACTTCTACGTGTTCGGCTCGCTGGCCTTCCTGGCCTTCTACCGGGACCCGGCGGTGATGGCGACCGCCACCGTCACGGCGGTGCTGGAGCACTGCCTGCGCGGCATCTGGTGGCCGGAGTCCATCTTCGGCGTGTCGAATCCGGCGTGGTGGCGCTTCCTGGAGCACGCCTTCTGGATGGTGTTCGTCAACGGGGTGCTGGTGATTGCGTGCCGCGAGACGCTGGGGGAGATGCGGCGCGTGGCGGTGCAGCAGGTGTTGCTGGAAGGCGCGTACGCGAACGAGCGCGTGGACCATGAGCATGCGCTGGCGCGCGTGCGCCGGGAGCTGAGCTCCTACCGCGAGCAGGCCGCGCGGGTGGAGAAGCTGGCGGCGGTGGGGCGGATGACGGCGACGGTGAGCCACGAGCTGCGCAACCCGCTGGCCGCGGCCCGCACCGCCAACGCCGTGGTCGTCCGTCACCTGCGCAAGCTGGACGTGACGCTGGCGGACCAGCGGCTCCAGCGCTTCCTGGAAATCATCGAGCGTGAGCTGGCGGTGTGCTCCCGCATCTCCTCCGAGCTGCTGGACTTCGCTCGCGAGCGTCCGCTGGAACTGCGGCCCTGCTCACTGCACGCGTTGATGGAGGAGGTGCTGGACGTGGTGCCGGCCCGCGAAGGTGTGCGCATCCAGAACAGCGTCCCCCCTTCGCTGGCGCCGCCCTGGGTGGACCGCGAGCTGCTGCGCAAGGTGCTCATCAACCTGGTGCAGAACGCTGTGGAGGCCATGCCCGAGGGCCGTCCGGGCCGGGTGGACGTGTTCGCGGAGGGCGGCAATGGAAGCGCCTTCATCATCCGCGTGTCCGACAATGGCATGGGCATTTCGGAGGCGATGCAGGAGCGCATCTTCGAGCCGCTCTTCACGACGAAGCCCGCGGGCACGGGCCTGGGCCTGTCGGTGGTCGCCAGCGCGGTGCGGCAGCACGGCGGCACCCTGCGCGTGGAGAGCCGGGATGGGGAGGGCAGCGTCTTCACGCTCTGCCTCCCGGCGGGTTGCCAGGCCGCCGAAGTCGCCCTCTAGCTCCAGGACACCTCGTACTCGCTGTCCAGAAGTCCCGTGGCGCGCCCGTGAATGTGCGTGCCGCGGGCGCCAACGGCGGCCAGCGCCGCGCGCAGCACGCCCTCGTGGTAGCTGTGTGGCATGAAGTCGCGGAACATGTTGAGGCGGCCCTGGCGCTCGCCCATCCACTCCACATCCCGCTCGCCGTAGCTGACGACGGTGCTGTAGCCGGACGGCAGGTTGCTGACGAGCCGGCGCGGGCAGCCCCCGGACAACGCCAGGAAGCTGCGCCCCACCACGGTGCTCAGGAAGTCCTGGGCGGACCGGGCGCCAATGGTCCGCATGGCCGCCTCGAAGCCGCCCAGCCGCGGCGCCAGCAGCCCCGCGGCGCTGAAGGACAGCCGCAGGAAGCTGGTGATGGGGTACAGGAAGAAGGGCACGAAGGCGCGCTCGCGCGAGGCCGCCAGGCACCGCGCCGCGGCGGCCTCTCCCGCCTCCTGCCGGACCACGTCCAGCGCCCCCAGGAAGAACATCCCCCGGGCGCGGTCCTTGTCCTCGGCGCGGCTCAGCCGCCGAGCCAGCTCCGTCAAAGGTTCAGGCGTTCCCCGCTCGACCCCAAACGCAATCATGGCCACCCCCCGCGCTGGGAGGTGACGCTGGACGTCCGCGCCCCTCCTCGTGTGGCTCCGAAAGTGAGGGAAATCGAGAAAGGGTGAAAGCCCGCACGGCTACGACCCCGGGGCAGGGGGGAGCGCCATGGGTGAACAGAGCGGGGGCCGCGTCAGAGGGAGCGCCAGGCTCCAGGCGCCAGGAGGCGTGGCCGCGGGCGGTGTGGCCTGAACAGCAATTCACGGCGGTGGGCCGACGCTCCAACCGCCGCGTTTTGAACGCTCAGGCCTGGAAGGCTTCGCGCACCCCGTCGCGGCGCAGGGTGAAGAGCATCCACACGGCCACGGGGACGCCAATGACGCAGCCGGGAGACAGGATGTAGAGCGCGGTGATGCCGCCCACCGTGGCCAGGCCGTAGCCCTTCAGGTTGAGCGCGCAGATGGCGCCCCAGGCGGACAGCACCCCGCAGAGGATGCCCACGAGCAGCATCAGCGCCAGCGTGGGCGACAGCTCCAGCGTGGACGCCTCCGCGCCCGCGGGGACGAAGGGGGAGGTCACCTTCAGCGCCGCCAGCACGAACCCGGCGATGTTGTAGATGACGTTCAGCACGCCCACGCACAGCAGGAAGAAGGCGGGCGGACGGATGATGTTGAGGACCTTGTGGCGCGGGTCGTCTTTGGGCAGGTGGATTCCAGGACCACTCATGAACGGGCTCGCAGTGCGCTCACGATCATCCGCGTCGCCGGGGACTTGTTGAGCGTGTAGAAGTGGATGCCAGGCACGCCGCGCGACAGCAGCTCCATGCACTGCACCGTCGCATGCGCCACGCCGAGCTGGGCCATGGCCTCCGGGTTGTCCTTCACCCTTTCGAGCTGCAACGCCAGGCGCATGGGCACGGTGGCTCCGCACAGGCGCGTGAATCGTTGGATCTGCTCGTAGTTGGTGATGGGCATGATGCCGGGGACGATGGGGACGTTGATGCCCGCGCGGCGCGCCCGCTCCACGAAGTCGAAGTAGAACGCGTTGTCGAAGAAGAGCTGCGTCACCACGAAGTCCAGGCCGGCATCCACCTTGGCCTTGAGATGACGCAGGTCGTCGTCACGGGAGGGCGTCTCCACGTGGCCCTCCGGATAGCACGCTCCCCCGAGGCAGAAGTTGAAATCCTCTTCTCGGATGAATCGCACCATCTCCGACGCGTAGCGGAAACCCCCGGACACGGGCTCGAAGCGTGTCTGGCCCTTGGGCGGGTCTCCGCGCAGCACCAGGACGTTGTCCACCTTCGCGGCCGACAGCCGCTCCAGCACGGTGCGCAGCTCCGCCGGGGAGTGGCCCCCGCACGTCAGGTGCGCCATCGCCTCGATGCCCGTCTCCTGCTTGATGCGCAGCACCAGGTCCACCGTCTTGGTCCGGGTGCTGCCGCCCGCGCCTTCCGTCACGGAGACGAACCCCGGCTGCAGGGTCGCCAGGTCTTCCAGCGCCTTGAGCAGGTTCTTCTCGCCCTCGTCCGTCCGGGGCGGGAAGAACTCGAAGGAGAAGCACGGGTCGGAGGGATTCAACCGATTACGAATCTTCATGTTGCCTCCAGTGTAGACGCTCCGCGTCGTCCTTGATCGGGCAAGTCTCGCGGCTATAGTCCGCGCCGTTTTCCACACCCCTCCAGGAGAAGAAGATGGCCCGGCACACGCCCCTCAACGAGGCTCACCGCAAGCTGGGGGCCCGGATGGTCGACTTCGCTGGTTGGGACATGCCCGTCCAGTACAGCTCCGTCATCGGCGAGCATGAGGCCGTGCGCACCGGCGTTGGCCTGTTCGACGTCTCCCACATGGGCGAGGTGGAGTTCACCGGCCCCGGCGCCCTGGAGACGGTCAACGCGCTCATCTCCAACGACCTGGCCCGCATCGCGGACGGGCAGGCGGTCTACGCGGGCCTGCTCGACGAGCGGGGCACCTTCGTGGACGACGTCGTCGCCTACCGCTTCAGCCCCGAGCGCATCCTCATCTGCGTCAACTCCAGCAACCGCGAGAAGGACTTCGCGTGGATGAAGACGCACGCCAGGGGCGTGGCGCCGGTGGACCGGAGCGACGACTACGCGCAGATTGCCGTGCAGGGGCCCAAGGCCGCCGGCCTGGTCCAGCGCCTGACGAAGACGGACCTGTCGAAGCTCGGCACCTACCGCTTCACCGAGGGCGAGGTCGCCGGCGTGAAGTGCCTCATCTCCCGCACCGGCTACACCGGCGAGGACGGCTTCGAGCTGTACAGCGCGGCCGGCGACGCGGTGGCGCTGTGGGACGCGCTGCTCACCGAAGGCCAGCGGGACGGCGTGAAGCCGTGCGGCCTGGGCGCCCGTGACAGCCTCCGCACGGAGATGAAGTACGCGCTCTACGGCAACGACATCGACGACCAGCACACCGCGCTGGAGGCCGGGCTGGGGTGGATCGTCAAGCTGGACAAGGCGGCCTTCATCGGCAAGGAGGCGCTGGTGGCGCAGAAGGCCGCGGGCGTGAAGCGCAAGCTGGTGGGCTTCGAGCTGACCGGCAGCGGCATCCCGCGCCACGGCTACGCCATCCTCAAGGACGGCGCGCCGGTGGGTGAGGTGACCAGCGGCACCCTGGGCCCCACCGTGAAGAAGGCCATTGGCATCGGCTACGTGCCCACCGCGCTGTCCGCGGAGGGCTCCACCTTCGACGTGGACATCCGCGGCCGCGCGGTGCCCGCCGTGGTGGTGAAGACTCCGTTCCACAAGAAGCCCTGAAGCATCCTCGTTCCAGACAGGAGCAACGACATGGCCGACAACATCCCCGGCGACCTGAAGTACACCCGTGAGCACGAGTGGGCCCGCGTCCAGGGCACCTCGGTGGTGGTGGGCGTCACGCAGCACGCGCAGGAGTCCCTGGGCGACGTGGTCTACGTGGAGCTGCCCAAGGTGGGCGCCACGGTGACGGAGGGCAAGCAGTTCGGCGTCATTGAGTCCACCAAGGCGGTGTCGGAGCTGTACTCGCCGCTGACGGGCAAGGTGGTGAAGGTGAACGACGGCCTGTCGGACAACCCCTCCGCCGTGAACACCGACCCCTATGGTGCCGGCTGGATCGTGGAGATCGAGCCCTCGGACCCCAAGCAGGTGGACGGACTCCTGGACGCCGCCGCGTACACCGCCCTGCTCCAGAACAGCTGAGAGTGAAGGGACGGGGACTGGCTGTTAGGGACGGTCCTCGACTTCTCGACGCACGACTCGCCCGCGAGCCCCAAAGCCATGTCCTTGAACTGGAAGTATCAGGAGCCGTTTGCCGGCCGTCACAACGGCCCGGATGAGACCGAGCTGAAGCAGCTGTTGTCCGCGCTGGGCGTGGACTCGCTCGATGCCTTCATCGACCAGGCCGTCCCGCCCGTCATCCGCGCCAAGGCGCCGCTGAAGCTCGCGACCGCGCGCGGCGAGCACGAGCTGCTGGCGGCCCTGGAGTCCATCGCCGCGAAGAACCAGGTGTTCCGGTCCTTCATCGGCATGGGCTACCACGACACGCACACGCCGAACGTCATCCTCCGCAACGTCTTCCAGAACCCCGGCTGGTACACCCAGTACACGCCCTACCAGGCGGAGATCTCACAGGGCCGCCTGGAGGCGCTGCTCAACTTCCAGACGTTGGTCATGGACCTGACGGGCCTGGAGGTGGCCAACGCCTCGCTGCTGGATGAAGGCACCGCCGCCGCTGAGGCCATGGCCCTGGCCGTGCACCTCAAGGGCGAGGAGTCCGGCGCGGCCTTCTTCGTGTCCGACGCCTGCCACCCGCAGACGGTGGACATCGTGCGCACCCGCGCCCAGCCGCTGGGCGTGGAGGTGGTGGTGGGTGACCACCGCACGGTGGACCTGGGCTCGAAGAAGTTCGTGGGCGCGCTGGTGCAGTACCCGGCCACGGACGGCGCGGTGTTTGACTACCGGGCCCTCGGCGAGCAGGTGCACGCCGCGGGCGGCCTGTTCGTGGTGGCCGCGGACCTGCTCAGCCTCACGCTGCTGACGCCGCCGGGGGAGTTCGGCGCGGACGTGGCGGTGGGCAGCGCCCAGCGCTTCGGCGTGCCCATGGGCTATGGCGGTCCGCACGCGGGCTACTTCGCCACGAAGAGCGCGTACACGCGCGTCATGCCCGGCCGCATCATCGGCGTGTCCGAGGACGCGCAGGGCCGCCGCGCGCTGCGCATGGCGCTCCAGACGCGCGAGCAGCACATCCGTCGTGAGAAGGCGACGAGCAACATCTGCACCGCGCAGGTGCTGCTGGCCGTCATCGCCAGCATGTACGCCGTCTACCACGGCCCCTCCGGGCTGAAGGCCATCGCCGAGCGCGTACATGGCCTCACGGTGCTCTTGGCGCGCGGGCTGGCGAAGCTGGGCCTCAAGCTGAAGCACGAGCAGTACTTCGACACGCTGCGCGTGGAGCTGACGGCCGCGCACGTGCGCGCGGTGCTGGGGGCCGCCGAGGCGGCGCGGATGAACTTCCGCCGCATCGACGAGAAGACGCTGGGCGTGTCCCTGGACGAGACGACGCGGCCCGCGGACGTGGAGGACATCCTGGCGGCCTTCGCCACCGGCACCGGCAAGTCCTCCGCGCCGGTGCTGGCGGACCTGGTGGGTGACGGCGTGGAGAGCGCCGTGTCGCAGGCGCTGCGCCGCTCCAGCGCGTACCTCACGCACCCCGTCTTCAACAGCTACCACTCCGAGACGGAGATGCTGCGCTACATCCGGCGGCTCGAGGCGAAGGACCTGTCCCTCACGCACTCGATGATTCCGCTGGGCAGCTGCACCATGAAGCTCAACGCCACCGCGGAGATGATTCCGGTGACGTGGCCCCAGTTCGGGCGGCTGCACCCGTTCGCGCCCACCTCGCAGGCGGCCGGCTACAAGGTCATCTTCGAGCAGCTGGAGCAGATGCTGACGCAGGTGACGGGCTTCGCGGGGTGCTCGCTCCAGCCCAACGCCGGCAGCCAGGGGGAGTACGCGGGCCTGCTCGTCATCCGCGCGTACCACCAGAGCCGCGGCCAGGGGCACCGGAACGTGTGCCTGATTCCGTCCTCCGCGCACGGCACCAACCCCGCCTCGGCGGTCATGGCGGGCTACAAGGTCGTCGTCACCAAGTGCGATGAGAACGGCAACATCGACCTGGATGACCTGCGCGCCAAGGCGGAGGCGCACAAGGACGCGCTGGCCGCGCTGATGGTGACGTACCCGTCCACCCACGGCGTGTTCGAGGAGGAGATTCGCGAAATCTGCGCCATCATCCACGAGCGCGGCGGCCAGGTGTACATGGACGGCGCCAACCTCAACGCGCAGGTGGGCCTCACGGCGCCGGGACTGATTGGCGCGGACGTGTGCCACATCAACCTGCACAAGACGTTCTGCATCCCGCACGGCGGCGGCGGCCCGGGCATGGGCCCCATCTGCGTGGCCAGCCACCTGGTGAAGTTCCTGCCGGGGCACCCCGTCATCCACACGGGAGGCTCGGAGGCCATTGGCGCCATCTCCGCGGCGCCGTGGGGCAGCGCGAGCATCCTGCTCATCTCGTGGATGTACATCGCCATGATGGGCGGGGAGGGCCTCACCCAGGCCACCAAGCTGGCCATCCTCAACGCCAACTACGTGGCCGAGCGGCTCAACGCGCACTACCCGGTGCTGTACCGGGGCAAGCGCGGCAAGGTGGCGCACGAGTGCATCGTCGACCTGCGCCCGCTCAAGAAGACGGCCGGCGTGGAGGTGGAGGACGTGGCCAAGCGGCTCATGGACTACGGCTTCCACGCGCCCACCGTGTCCTTCCCGGTGGCGGGCACGCTCATGATTGAGCCGACGGAGAGCGAGTCCAAGGCCGAAATGGACCGCTTCTGCGACGCGATGATCGCCATCCGTCAGGAGATTCGGGACATCGAGGAGGGCCGCATGCCCAAGGACAACAACGTCCTCAAGCACGCCCCGCACACCGCGCGCGTCGTCGCCGCGCCGGAGTGGAACCGTCCCTACTCGCGGGAGCAGGCCGTGTTCCCCACGCCGTGGGTCCGTGACAACAAGTTCTGGCCCTCCGTGGGCCGGCTCAACAGCGTGCTCGGTGACCGGAAGCTGGTCTGCGCGTGCCCGCCCATCGAGGACTACATGACGCCGGAGCCGAAGCCCGCCACGGCCTGACGCGCACCGCGCATCGAGTGGTGACACAGGCCGTCTCCCTCCGTGGGGAGGCGGCCTTTGTCGTCACACAGGGGCGGCCATGGCGCCGCGGTCCGGCTCCACGTGGACCACCACGTCCACCACCTGGGGATAGGCGGCTTGCAGCGTGCGCTCCACCCGGTCCGCCACCTCGTGGGCCTGCGCGGTGGTGAGCTGCGGGTCCACCTCGATTTTGAGGTCCACGTAGACGCTCTCCTCCATGCCGCGGCTGCGCACGTCGCGGCAGGAGCGCACGCCCGGGATGGCCAGCGTGTGCCGCTTCACCTCGTCCGGCTCCAGGCGCGCCGTGTCGGAGAGGATGCCCACCGCCTGCCGGACGATGCCGTAGGCCACCCAGGCCACGAACACCATCACCGCCAGCGCAATCAGCCCGTCCGCGCGCGGGTAACCCAGCCACACGAGCAGCAGGGAGCCGAGCACCGCCAGGGTGACGTAGACGTCGGACATCGTGTGGCTCGCGTCCGCCAGCAGCAGGGAGCTCTTGTACTTGCGCCCGTAGTGCCGCTCCACCCGCGTCACCACCATGTTCACCACCAGGGTGAAGGCCATGACGGCCGCCATGGTGCCCGTCACCTGCGGGTGCTTGTCGTTGAGCACCGAGTCGAGCGCCATGCGCCCCAGCTCCAGCATGCCCACGCCAATCATCGCGCCGATGCCCAGCGACGCGAGCGCCTCGAACTTGCCGTGGCCGTAGGGGTGGTCCTCGTCCGCCGGGCGTGACGCCACGCCCATGGCCACCAGCCCCAGCACGTTGGAGCCGCCGTCGATGAACGAGTGCAGCCCGTCCGCCGTCACCGCCGCGGACTGGCTGAGCATCCCGAAGAGCAGCTTGGCGCTGGCCACCACCCAGTTGGCCACGAGGATGCCCAGCAGCACGTGGCGGACCTTCCGGTTCCGCTCCTGCTGCGCGAGGTTTCTGTCGGTGAGCGTCGTTGCTTCCACGCGCCGCACGGTACTTCAGTGCGCGCTCAGTTGGGCTGGCGGAACAGCCGCATCTTCGGGCCCCCGCCCATCTCCATGAAGAAGCCGAACTGGAACTTCACCTTGGCGTCGTCCGACAGCAGGCCGGGCGGCGGGTTGGGGAAGGGCTGCGCGCGTTTGAAGGACGACACTGCCTCGAAGTCGAGGAAGTCGAGCCCGCTGCTCTTCTCCACCTGGATGTCCATCACCTGGCCGCGCTCGTCGAGCGTGATTTGCAGCAGCGTGTACCTGTCTCTCCCCGTGTAGATGCCACCGGTGGGGTCCCTGCGGCGCAGCTGGTCGTTGGGGTTCCAGTGCATGCCCACGCTCTGCTTCACGCGGTTGAAGAAGCTGGCGTACTTCCACTCGCGCGTGTTGAGGAGGGTGCCGTCGCCTTCCTCGGCGTCCTGCAGGTGGTCATTGGGCGCGGCGCCAAGGACCTTGTCCATGACGGCGCGCGACGGCGTCAGCGACGCCAGCCCCGGAGCGCCCGCGCGGCCCGTGGAGCCGGCTTCGTCGCCGCCGGTGCCGGGCTGGATGTTGAGGCGCTTGGAGTTGCCCACCACCTCGTCGCTCTCGTTCTGGTTGTTCACTTCCACGCCCGGGCCTGGCGACGTCGGGTCCGTCTTCATCGCCACCTCGCTCTTCTTGCGGGCGTCGGGAATCTCGAAGGCGGGCTTCTGGCCACCCTGGGACACGGGCCGGTCGTCGTCGCCCATGCCGTTGTTGCCGGCCATTCGCGGCGGCGTCTGGGCGTCCGTGTTCTGGCCTTCCTGATTCTGCGGCGCCGTCCGCTGGGGCATGGCGTTCCGGTAGAAGGGCGTCTGCTCCCGCGCGCGCGTCTCCTTGTTCACGCGGTTGTTGCTCTCCGCGAGGTACTTCGCGTTCGGGTCCACCTCGTTGTTGCCGGGCGCGACGTCCACCACCTGCCCCTTGGGCGGCTCGTCGGGCTTCTTCTCCTCCGGCTTCTTGTCCTGGGCCTTGGGACGCTCCGACGCCTGGGACTTCGTCTGGGGGGAGGCCTTGCCGCGGTTCTGCGCCCATTGATCGGCGGTGAGCGGGCGCACGGCCACGGAGGTGGGCCGCGTCACGGGCTTGCGCGCCTTCCCGTCGCCCTGGAACGAGCTCGTCAGCAGCAGGGTGCCCACGTAGACGGCGTGGAGGAGCAGGGCGAGCGCAACCGCCGCGGCGAAGCGCCCCGCGGAGGACCCCTGCCGCTTCCGGCGGCGCCAGTTTGTTGGAGAACCCGTGCTCACGGCGGGATGATAAACCTCCGAACGGGCGGACTAGTCCCGTCGCGTTCAAGGATAACCCCTCCCAACCTCAATAGATGGGGGCCACCGCGGCACCGTTGAAGTAGTGACGGAGGATGTCCTGGTAGCGCTGCCCGGCCTCCGCCCGGCCGATGGCGCCCGTCTGGCACATTCCTACGCCGTGCCCCCAGCCCCCGCCACGGAAAAGCCAGCCGGTGAGCTCGCCCTCGGCGTCCCGCTCGGCCACCACCACCGCCATGCTGCTGTTGAGCATGCCGAACAGGCGGCGGATGTTGAGCTCGCCCCGGACCTGGGTGGCCCCCTGGTCTCCGGACACCGACAGCACGGCCGCGCGGCCGGAGACGCCCCGGTCCGTCAACGCCAGGGCCTGGACGCGCCCCACGCCCAGCCGCTTCAGGCGGGTGTCCACCTGCTCGGCCGTGAAGCGCTTCTCCCACCGGAACTTGCTGGGCTGCGCGAAGCTGGACAGCCGGCAGGCCGCCGGGAGGTTGGCGGTCGTCAGCCAGCGCTCCAGGCTGGCGGGCAGGGGAATGGCGCCCACGGGGCCGATGACGTCCGGGCGGCCGCGCAAGCTGGGGTCCGGAGCCCCGCCCCACACCACGTCATTGTCCTCAGTGTGTCCGCCGCAGACGGCGCTGTAGACGGAGTCCACCAGGCGGCCGTCCTCGCTGAAGAGGCCTTCGCCCCGGGTCGCCTCCACGGCGGCGGTGGTGCTCGCGGCCTCACCGGTACGGCCCCGGTAGACGGCGCAGTGCTGCTCCGAGCACAGGAGGTAGGGGTCCGCCAGGTGCTTGATGCCCACCTTCGCCAGCACCTCTCCGCGCGCGGTGACGGCCTGGGCCTTGAGCGCCTCTGAGTGGGCCCGGGCGAAGATCTCCGCGGGGACCAGGCCCTTGAGCAGGTCCTCCAAGGGGACGACGTTCACCACCGCCAGCCGGCCCGAACGGTCCACGACGAGCTGGAGCGCGCCCCGGAACGTGCGGTCCTCGAAGCCGTGGAAGGAGTAGCCCACCCCGTATTCGACCTGGCGCACGTCGAAGCCCCCGCCGTCGGGCGTCTCGGCGTCCAGCCGGTCCTGGGCCATGCCCACGACGACGCCCGCCTCGTCGCGCACCTCCAGGATGGCCTTGGCGGGCGTGCGCACCTCTTCGAACAGGGTCGTCTGCACGCCGTGGCTGCGCAGCAACTCCGCCTGCTTCCGCCCGGCCGCCTCGGGGGTGAGGACCTCGTCCACCAGCAGCAGGGTGCGCCGGTTGTCGATGACCTTCCCGGCGATGCCGTAGACGGAGCCCAGCACCTGGGCCCGGACCGCGAGCCCCTTCTCGCGCCATGACTCCAGCGCCGCCTGGAGGCCCGCGCGGTCGGCCATGCGGAACTCGGCCAGCTGTACGCGCGCGGACAGCACCGCCGGGCTCCCCTGCGTCACCCGGACCGTCCAGCGCGTGCCCGCCGCCGCGTCGAGCATCTTCTCGTCGGGCCCTCCGAAGCGCAGGCGCATCCGGCCTCGCGGGGAGAAGGTGACCTCGCTCCGGCCCTCCATCAGGCGCACCGGGACGCGTGGCTCACCGCCACGGAAGTCCAGGCGCTTGAGGTCTCCCGGCGTGGGAATCCCCTGGGCCAGCGGGTCCTCCAACGGCGGTGGCGCCGTGCCCGTTGACGGCGCCTCATGGCCTTGGCTGTGTCGCGGTGGTGCTTCCGGGGACGCTTCGCGCTCCTGTGTGCCCGACGTGGCCTCGGACGATGACACGACGGCCGGTCCGGTCGCGGATGCACGGGGACTGTCAGCCGCGGGTTTCGAGGCCGCGCAGGCGGAGAGCAGGACGGCGGCGAGAAGCTGTGTGACGGCGTGGCGCACGGGGGGCGCCACCGTACTGTCGCACCTCCAAGCTGTCACGGACCGTTCGCCGTGCCCCCGCCGGGCAGGCTGGCGGGTACGTGTCGGGGCGTGAGGGGATGAATAGCGCACAGGGCTTCCCGCGTTGCCCCTGCTCATGAAAATCCGACACGGCAACTGCCTGAAGCTGACGTTCCTGGCCACGAGCATGCTCCTGCTGAGCTCGACGGCCTGCTCGGGCTCCGACAGTGGAGGGCTGCCTGTGCCCGCTCAGCCCCCGGCCCCTCGCCCCGTGCCCTCGCCCGAGCCTGGGCCGGCGGAGTCGCCCACGCCCACCCGGACCTTCACCACGCGTCCGCCCGTCGGCGTGCAGGCGGTGGCGGGGACTCCGGTGGCCGCGCTGCCGGACCACACGGACCACGCCAACATCGAGGACCCTTCGCCTCAGCCAGCCGTCAACGCCACGGCGATGAGCGTCGCCGCCGAGGCCCCCGTCTACACCCGCGAGTGGGTGGTGAGCACGTCTGGCAACGACGCCGGGGACGGCAGCGCCGCGCAGCCGTTGCTCACCCTCAACAAGGCCATCAGCCTGGCCAGCCCGGGCGAGCTCATCCGTGTCCTGCCCGGCACCTACGCGGAGCGCGTCATCATCGGTGACAACGCGAAGCCGGGCACGGCCGACGCGAAAATCACGCTCCAGGGAGAGGGCAACCCGCGCATCGTCCTGGGCCCCGGCGAGCACGGGCTGGTGCAGGTGCGCCAGCCGCATTGGATCATCGACGGCTTCGACATCGACCTGGAGGGCCAGACGCCCTTCGCCGTCACCTTCGAGGGCGACGTGACGGGCTCGATGCTCGTCAACTCGGACCTGCACGGCGGCACGGGCGGCGGCGCGGTGACGACGTTCAACCACGCCACCGGGCCCATCATCGAAAACAACCACATCCACGACTTCGTGAAGACCACCGGCAACGAGGACTCGCACGGCGTCGTGGTGCAGCCCACGTCGCGCGACGTCACCGTGCGCAACAACGACATCCACGACAACTCCGGTGACTCCGTGCAGTGCCTGGGGCCCGAGGGCTTCAGCAACTTGGCGCCCGCGGAGAACCTGCTGGTGGAGAACAACCACTTCTACGCCAACCGTGAGAATGCCGTGGACATCAAGACGTGCTACGGCGTGACGCTCCGCAACAACCGGATGCACCACTTCCTCCCGAGCTCCACGGCGCGAGGGGACGTCGTCGTCATCCACTACTCCGCGAGCAACGTGCTGGTGGAGGACAACGAAATCTACGACGGCGCCAAGGGCATCGCGGTGGGCGGCAACCACGAAGGCGCCATGCCCACCGGCGTCGTCATCCGCCGCAACCGCGTCTACGACATCACCGAGGCCGGAGGCGGGGAGGGCACGGGCATCCGCCTGGAGAACTCGCGGGGGACCACGGTGGTGAACAACACCGTCACCCGCGCGGCCACGGCGCTCGTCATCGGCCATGGCACCGGCGGCCCCACCCAGTCCCCCGTGGTGCGGAACAACATCTTCGCGGAAGCCCCCATCGCGGTGAACCTGGGCCCGATGGCCCCGGGGATGAAGATGGGCAACAACCTCTTCCCGGCGGGCGCCCAGTTCAAGCAGGACGGCGAGCCCGTGGACCTCACGGCCTACCAGTCCACCTCGGGAGACACCACCTCACGCCTGGGCTCGGCGGACCTCGGGGCGGCGTTCGCGCCGGGGCCCATGGCGCAGGACTCGGGCGCCGACATCGGCATCCCGTTCTGCGGCGGCGGACCGGACATCGGCGCGGTGGAGCTGGGCTGCTGACCCGTCCACTCCGCCCCTGAAAAGGACAAGGCCCGATGCGGAGTGACTTCCGCACCGGGCCTTGTGTCTTTGAGGCGCCACCCGGATTCGAACCGGGGAATGAAGGTTTTGCAGACCTTTGCCTTACCACTTGGCTATGGCGCCGAGAGGATGGGGTCGGCTTTATACGCAGCCCGCTACCACGCGGTCAAGGCTGCAACAGCTGCCTGCTGTGCATCCGTCCCGCTACCATGCCGCCACCAGAAGGTTCCACCCCGGGTGCGCGTGCGTGCGCGCGCCCGAAAGGACGAGGTGCTCGAAAGATGCTTCACGGCCACGGGCTGTACCTGGAAGAGCATGACGCGTTTCGTCGCACCGTGCGGGCGGTGGTGGAGAAGGAGATTCTCCCCTTCGTGAAGGAGTGGGAGGCTCGGGAGGAGTTCCCCAAGGCGCTCTTCACCCGCTTTGGCGAGCTGGGCTTCCTCGGCTTGAAGTACCCGGTGGAGTACGGGGGCTCGGCGGCGGGGGAGCTGTACGAGGCGGTGCTGCTGGAGGAGCTGGGGCGCTGCGGCTCGGGCGGTGTGTCCGCGGGGCTGGGGGCCCAGTTCACCATCTCCACGGGGCCCCTCCATCAGTTCGGCACGGACGCGCAGAAGCGCCGCTGGCTGGCCCCCGCCATCCGGGGTGAGAAGCTTGGCGCGCTGGGCATCACCGAACCGGATGCCGGCTCGGACGTGGCGGGGCTGCGCACCACCGCGCGGCGCGAGGGCGACAGCTACGTCCTCAACGGCTCCAAGACGTACATCACCAACGGCGTGCGCGCGGACTTCGTGGTGCTGGCGGTGAAGACGGACCCGACCGCGGGTCACAAGGGCCTGTCCATGGTGGTGGTGGAGAAGGGCACGCCGGGCTTCTCCGTGGGGCGCAAGCTGGACAAGCTCGGCTGGCGCGCCTCGGACACCGCGGAGCTGTTCTTCGAGGACTGCCGCGTGCCCGCGGAGAACCTGCTCGGGGTGGAGGGGCAGGGCTTCGCGCAGATCATGGGCAACTTCCAGTGGGAGCGCCTGTCGCTCGCGTTGGGCGCGGTGGGGGCCATGGACGACATGCTGGAGACGGTGCTGGCGCACGTGAAGTCGCGGCGGGCCTTCGGCCAGTCGCTCCACCGGTTCCAGGTGGTGCGCCACAAGCTGGCGGAGCTCTTCACCGCGCGGGAGTCGGCGCGCCAGCTCACCTACCACGCGCTGCGCCTGCACGTGGCCGGCGAGTGGGCGGTGGCGCAGACGTCCATGGCGAAGAAGGTGGCCACCGAGACGTGCTGCCGCGTGGCGGATGAGTGCCTCCAGCTCCACGGCGGCGCGGGCTACATGATGGAGTACGACATCCAGCGCCACTGGCGTGACGCGCGGCTGGGGCCCATCGGCGGTGGCACCAGCGAGGTGATGAACGAAATCATCGCCAAGCAGCTCGGCTTGTAGGGCGGGGGCGCGGCGCGGCGCCCCGCCTGACCCGTGGAGGGCAGGCGGGGGGGCGGCGTGGGAAGAGGCCCTTGGCGCTCCGGGTTACCCGAAGAGACCCCGCGGAGGGCCCGTGGAGCCCATCATCGTCTGTGCCGAGCTTTACATGCGTCTGGGGGACGACGAAGTGCTCGTCCTCGACTGTCGGGACGCCGCCGATTGGGAGCGTTATGACCTGCACATCCCAGGGGCCTTGCGGATGACGTGCGCGGAGATCGCCCGCGACCACCACATGCTCCCGGACGACGAGCTCATCGTCCTGTGTGGTTGCTCGCCGGACGGAAGGGACACGCGCCGTATCTGTCGTCTGCTCCGGATGAAGGGGCGCGAGGCCGTCTGTCTCGACGGCGGGCTGCTGGCGTGGGTCACAGGTGGCTTCCCCACGGAGCGGCACACCCGGGCGCCCCTCGCCGCGATGCCCCGCTGAGCACCGCGGTGGATGCGGCGCGTCGTCAAACGGTGTTATGGAGCGGGCGACATCCTCCTCTGGAGACTGGAGAAACGCCCCCATGGCCAGGCTTCGCGCGGCCCTCATCGGTGCCACTGGACTCGCTGGACAGCAGTTCATCGCCGCCCTCAAGAATCACCCCTCCATCGAGCTGACGGGCCTCGCGGCCTCGCCTCGCTCGGCGGGCAAGACGTATGCGGAGGCGCTGAAGACGGCGAGTGGCATGACGGCCTGGTTCGTCCCGGAGCCGCTGCCCGCCGAGCTTGCCGGCATGAAGGTGGTGGCCGGTGACGCGCTCCAGGCCAGGGATTACGACCTGGTCTTCTCCGCTGTGGAGGCGGACGTGGCGCGCGAGCTGGAGCCGCGGCTGGCGAAGGACATCCCCGTCTTCTCCGCCGCCAGCGCGTTCCGCTACGAAGACGACGTCCCGCTGCTGATTCCCCCCGTCAACGCCGCGCACGCGCCCCTCATCCGGGAGCAGCAGCGCCGGCGGGGCTGGAAGGGCTTCATCGTCCCCATCCCCAACTGCACCACCACCGGCCTGGCGGTGACGCTGGCGCCGCTGGTGGAGCGCTTCGGGGTGAAGGCGGTGCTGATGACCAGCCTCCAGGCCATGTCCGGCGCCGGCCGCTCGCCGGGCGTCATCGGCATGGACATCCTCGACAACGTCATCCCCTACATCCCGAAGGAGGAGCACAAGGTCGAGGTGGAGACGAAGAAGATCCTGGGCGCGCTCCGCCCAGCGGGTGACGGCCTCACGCCGCACGACGTGCGGGTGTCTTGCACCTGCACCCGCGTGGCGGTGATGGAGGGCCACACCGAGTCCGTCTTTGTCTCATTGGACAAGAAGGCCTCCGTGGCCGAAGTGACCCAGGCCCTGCGGGACTGGAAGGGCGCCGAGCTGGCCCGGAACCTGCCGTCCGCCGCACCGCGCTGGATTGAGGTGCTGGACGATCCCTTCCGACCCCAGCCCCGTTTGGACCGGGACACGCATGGCGGTATGGCCACCACCGTCGGACGCATCCGCGAGGATGGCGTCCTGGAGAACGGCTTCAAGTACGTGCTGGTGTCCCACAACACCAAGATGGGGGCCGCGCGAGGGGCCATCCTCGTGGCCGAGCTGCTGTTGGCCCAGGGCTTGTTGGGCTAAGCCCCGTCACGGGCGAGGGGGTGCACAGATTCAGGGTGCCAACGTCAGCTCGAACCACTACTCTGCGCGCCCACGGACGCGCCTGGTTTCAACCGAGAGGAGACTTTTCAATGGCCTACGTCGTTGCCGACCCTTGCATCAAGTGCAAGTACACCGACTGTGTCGAGGTGTGCCCGGTCAATTGCTTCTACGAGGGTGCCAACTTCCTGGTCATCCACCCGGATGAGTGCATCGACTGCGGTGCTTGCGAGCCGGTGTGCCCCACCAAGGCCATCTTCCCGGAGACGGAGCTCCCGGAGCAGTGGAAGGAGTACAAGGCGCTGAACGCCGACCTGTCCACCAAGTGGCCCAACATCGCGGAGAAGAGGGCCGCGCTGCCCGAGGCCGAGGAGTTCAAGTCGAAGGACGGCAAGCGCTCCTTGCTGGATCCGGCGGCGGGCTCGTAATCCGCTGACCTTCGCGTGTCCTGGGAAGGCCCTTTCGTCCAGCGGCGAGAGGGTCTTCTTCGTTGCGGGGCGCTACTCCGCGCGCAGGGAGCTCAGCTTCAACCCGCGTGACTCCAGGGCGTCGCGCAGCCGGCTCAGGTCCTCGGCGGCCACGGGGCCGTGCCGGCCCTGGATGCGCAGGGACACCTCGCGCGGGCCCGTGCGCTCGACCTCCACCGTGGCGTCCAGGCGCCCGCGCAGGCTCATGCTGAGCGCGGGCCGCTGGGACTTCACGAACACCTCGATGCGCTCGATGAGCGCCATCGCGGCCTCGGCGCGGGCGGCGGGGTTCACTTCCTCGGCTGGCGCGTGCGCGCCTCCCGCGCTCGCCGTCACCGCCGTGGCGCTCTCTGCGCCCATCGGCTCTTGGAGGGGCCTCTGTGTTTCCGGAGGTGGTGGCCCGGGAGCAGGCCGGGCTTCGGGCTGAACGGGAAGGGCGGGGCGCGGCTCCTTCGACAGCTCGCGGGCGATGAAGTCATGGAGCCGATGTTCGGTGCGCTCCTGCACCAGGGCCTGGGACTCGCTCCGGACCGCGCCCAGCCGCAGGACTTCGACATTCATCGCCTGCCGCTTGAGCCCCAGGCTCTCGGGGCTGGAGACCGCGCCGCGCTGTGCGGTGAGCACGGGCGCCGCTGCTCGGGCCAGCAGCGGGGGCGTGGCTCCGGCGCGCGCGGCGCTTGGGAGCCTCAGTCCCACGCGTTGGGGCCTGGGTGGGGTGCTGCGTGCGTCCGCTTCGTCGAGCGCCTTCTTGAAGCGCTCTGCGTCGGCGGATGACTTCGTCTGTCCGGAGCCGTTGGTGGGCTCGCGACTGTCGACCTTCATGGCATCCCTCGTGCGGTGGGCGCGAGGAGCAGAGCAGGGGGCGTGCCAGCCCCCCGACGCTGGAAAATCCTCAGTCCGACTCCCGGATGCGGTACCGCCGGGTGGATGGGCGTCCAGACGTGGGATGTGCGTCAGCGCTGCGTGCCGAAGGCGCCGGGCTGGATGGGCGCAAGTCCGGTCAGGTCGTTGACGGCCAGGGGGCACGAGGCCACGGCGGCCGGGTCCGCCAGGCTGGGCGTCTTCGCCCAGTCCCGCTCGGGGAAGATGAGGGCGTCGCGCAGCTCGATGGACGTCAGGCCCTTCTTGTACTCCCAGAAGCGGCCTCGCACGAGGACGCGGGAGCCCTTGAGCAGCTTGTTGAGGTCGGCGAACTGCGTGTCCTGCAGCTTCGCGGAGATTTCCACGCGCGGGCGCTTGGGCGCCTTGCCGAAGTTGAACTCGAAGCGCTCCGTCGTCGGCGCCTCGGGCTCCACCCACAAGAGCCGGGCCAGCATGTACGGGGCTTCCGGCTCCTCGCCCTTCTTCAGGCGCTTCTTCTTCGGTTTCTCGAGCTTGAGGTCCACCAACTCCAGCGCGCCGAAGGCGACCTCGTGGTCCAGGTAGTTCTCGCGGAAGAGGGCCTCGGCGGTGGACGCGCCCACGGAGGTGGCCCGCTGGACTTCCTGGGCATAGCGCTCCCGCAGGGCGGGCAGGGTGACCAGGAAGCTGTCCAGGGGCTTCACGCCATTGGCGAGGAAGCGAAGCCGCCCCATGTCGATGGCCGGGTAGTAGGGCGCCAGGGCCTGCGCCGTCACCAGCCACTCCTGGGGCAGCTTCCGGTCGATGAGCACGCGCCGCACCATGGCGACGAGGAAGGCGTTGCCGGGAAAGCGTGGGTTGACGAGCTGGGTGTTGAGGGCGTTGACCAGCACCGGGTCCAGCATGAAGTTTTCGTCACGCTTGTGCAGCAGCACACCGGTTTCACCCATCAGGGTCAGCATGGCCCCGAGCACCTGGGCGCAGCCGGCATCCTGGGTCCCCTGCTTGAGCCCCTGGTTCAGCTTCGACCGGGCGAAGCGCTTGTCCAGGTCCTCCTCGCGGAAGACGGGGGCCTGACCATTGCCGAAGAACAGCTCGGGCTGGGCGGTGGCGGGCATGGCCGACAGGGCCAGGGCGAGTGCGAGCAGTCGGTTGAAGCGCATGGCGCCTCGCAGCCTACCACGGCGCACGGACCCGCTGTGCGGTCGGCCCGTGGCGGCAGGCAGGCGTGGCACGGGGGGAACCCCGGCGTGCCACGGTGCTTTTTCCGCCTGTTGACCTTGCGGGCTTTTGTGTACCTTGCCCGCGACATGTCCTCTCCCACGGATACTTCCGCGCCCGTCACCATCACTCAGATCCAGAGTGAGGCGGAGCTCATGCAGGCGCTCGCCATCCGCGAGGTGGTGTTCATCGAGGAACAGGCGGTTCCCGAAGGCATCGAGCGCGACGCCGAGGACGTGCACGCCTACCACGTCATCGCCAACCAGGGCGGCCATGCCATTGGGACAGGGCGGCTGGTGATGTTGACGCAGCCTCCGGCCAACCAGGAAGGCACGTGGGGCCAGATTGGCCGCATGGCCGTGCTCCAGGCGCACCGCAAGGCGCGCGTGGGCTCCCTGTTGCTGACGTCCCTGGAGGCAGAGGCGCGTCGGCGCGGCGTCAACGGCATCATGCTGCACGCCCAGCTCTACGCGCTGGAGTTCTACAAGAAGCACGGCTACCAGCCGGTCGGCGGCGTCTTCGAGGAAGCCGGCATGGAGCACCTGGAGATGCACAAGCGCTTCTGATGTCGCCTCAACGGCGCGGTGGCCGGGGGGCTGGCGGCTGGGCATGCCGCGGGTCCTCGGGCCATGAGTGCCGGGGGTACTTGCGGCACAGCTCCTTGCGGATCGCGGGATAGTGCCGCTCCCAGAAGCCCGCGAGGTCGGTCGTCACCTGGACCGCGCGCATGTTCGGCGCCAGCAGGTGCAGCACCAGCGGGACGCGACCCGCGCAGACGTTGGGCCCCTGCGCCATCCCGAAGAAGTCCTGGAGTCGCGACTCGACCCAGGGTGGCTTGCCCGGCTCGTAGTGGACCTTGACGCCGCGGCCTCCGGGCAGCGTCACCCGCTCCGGCGCGTGCGTGGCCAGCAGCCGCTGCTGCTCGGAGGTGAGCCGTGCGTAGAGCGCGTCCAGCAGGGACACCCCTTCCAGGTCCTTGAAGCTGCGCGCGTCCGAGCACAGCGACGCCAGCGCATCGCGCAGGAAGGCGTTATCGACGGCGGGGAACCTCGCCTCGGGGAAGGCCTCGGCCAGCAGGGCCACGCGGGTGCGCCACTGCTCCAGGGCCTCCGGGTCCGCGAACTTCCCGGGCCCCGCGGCCAGCGCGGCTTCCACGAGCACGCGCGCGGTGGCCTCCGAGGCGGGCGCGGGTGTGCGGGTCTCCTCCAGGACGAGGTTCCCGTAGGACAGGCGGGTGAGGCGCTCCACACGCCGGGCCTCGGCGTTCCACTGGAGGGTGTCCACGTCCTCCAGGGTGTCCGGGTAGAGGTCGAGCAGCCACTCCGGCTCCACGGCGCTGGCCAGCCGCACCACGGCGCCCTTGCCGGGGCGCTCCTCGGCGTCGGCGGCCACCATGAGGTCGGCGTCCTGGACCACGCTCACGTCTGACAGCGTGGCCGTCCCGCCTCCGAACATCAGCAGCTCCGGCGCACGGGGGCGGCGGCGCCGGGCGACGCGGTCGGGGTAGCCCGCGAGCACGCTGAGCATCAGCGCCTGCTCCACGTCCTCGGGCCGCTGGGGCCGGGCGCCCTGGCCACGCACCGCGCGCCGCAGCTGTTTCTGGACGCGGTCCACGGACTGCACGGCGCCGGCCTCCAGGGAGAGGGAGTGCATGCGGCCCGACGCGAAGTTCGCGCGCTCGGCTTCGCGGAAGCGCTCGAGCAGCTCCAGCAAATCGGACGGCCCGCTGACGGTGGCGGCCGGACGTCCTCCCTGGCCCAGGTTGGCGCGGGCCTCTCGGCGGATGTCGCGTTCGCCCATGAGGGCGGCGAGCACGGCGGCCTCGGCGCCCACACCCCGGCGCTCACCCTCGACGATGATGCGCGCCTGTCGGGGGTGGACGGGGAAGCGCAGGAGCCGCTCGCCCACCGCCGTGACGGTGCCGGCGGGGTCGACCGCGCCCAGCCGGCGGAGCAGCGTCTCCGCGGCGTCCAGGGACGCGGCCGGGGGCGGCTCGAAGAAGGGGAAGGCGGCCAGGTCGGTGATGCCGGACGCGCGCAGGGAGAGGACTGTTTCGGCCAGGTCCGTGCGGCGAACCTCCGGTGCGTCCTGCTCCGGGCGGCCGTCGAAGTCGTGCTGGGTGTAGAGGCGCAGACAATGGCCCGCGCGCGTGCGGCCCGCGCGACCCGCGCGCTGGATGGCGGAGGCGCGGCTGACCTTGGACAGCTTGAGGGTGGGCAGGCCGGACCAGGGGGAGTGGGAGGCGACGCGCGCGAGCCCGGAGTCGATGACCACCGCCACGCCGTCGATGGTGACGGACGTCTCGGCGACGTTGGTGGAGAGGATGATCTTCCGCCGCGAGCTGCGCCGCACGGCGCGGTCCTGCTCGGCGGGGGACAGGTCGCCGTGGAGGGGGAGCACGTCGGCGCCGTGGCGCTCGGCGAACTCGGCGCAGGCGTCGCGCGCGCGGCGGATTTCGCCGGCGCCGGGGAGGAAGACGAGCACGTCGCCATCCAGGCCCTGGGCGAAGAGCCGCTTGATGCCGGAGAGCACCTGGTGGTCCAGGTGGCGGTCATCGGGCGCGGGCAGATACTCCACGCTCACGTCGAAGCGCCGGCCCTCGGAGCGAAGCGAGGGACACCCGCCGAGGTACGTCCGGATGGGCTCCGCCTCCAGCGTCGCGGACATGACGACGACCTTGAGGTCGGGGCGCGCCGTCTCCTGGAGGCGCCGCAGCAGGGCCAGGGAGATGTCCGCGGACAGGTGCCGCTCGTGGAACTCGTCGAGCACGACGATGCCCACGTCGCGCAGCTTCGGGTCGGAGAGCAACCGGCGGCCGAGGACGCCCTCGGTGACGAAGGACAGGCGCGTCTTCGCGCTGCGCACGTCCTCGAAGCGGACCTGGTAGCCCACGGACTCGCCCACGCGCTCGCCCAGCTCCTCGGACACGCGCTGGGCGGCGAGCCGCGTGGGAAGCCGGCGTGGCTGGAGGACGATGATTTCCTTCCCCTGCCCGAGCCCGGCCTCCAGGAGCGCGCGAGGCACGCGCGTCGTCTTTCCCGCCCCCGGAGGCGCTTCGAGGACGAGCGAACGCGCGCCCCGCAGCGTGGAGACGATGTCCGGCAACAGGGGATCGATGGGAAGCGCGACGTCCGCCATGGCCCGGTGTCCTTTAAGGCGTGTCCGCCTGCGAGGAAGCCTTCTTCTTCCGGACGCGAGGCGCCTGTGCCTCACTCGGGGCCGGAGGTTCAGTGGCCTCGATTGAGGCCGGCTCCGCTGCATCGGCCTTCTTGCGGCCCCGGCGCGCGCCGCGTGGCGCGGTGGAGGATGCTTCGTCACGGGCCCGCGCGGTGGCCACCTCGGGGGCCGCGGACTGGAGGTCGTTCGGCTCCGCTCCATCCGTGGCCTTGGGAGGCGCCTCGCCCTTTTCAGCCCGGGCCGGATCCTCCGCGGCGGCCTTGCCCGCGAGTTCCGTGCCCGCAGGCGCCGTCTCCGGCTGGGGAACGGTGCCATCGCGCGGCTCAGAAGCAGTGTTCGCGGAGGCTACGTCGGCTTCAGCCGTGGACGGCGAGCTCTCGTCCTTCAGCTCGGCGCCACCGGCAGCTCCCGAATCGCCACCGGTGTTCGAGTGCGCGTCGCCCGAGTCCTGGCTCACCTCCGGGTTGGCTGCGCTGGCGGACGCTACGCCACCCGGTGCGGCCCCCTCCTTCGCCGTGTCGCCACCTGCGTCCAGGGCCGCGACCTCGGCGAGTTCGGCCTCGGTGGGCTCCATGGAGTCCGTCGGCTCATCGAAGCCAGCCAGCGCGTCGTCGGAGAACGTCAGTCCTCGTCCCGCGCGGCGCTTGGGCTTGAGGTTCAGCCCGGCGGCCTCATAGACGGTGGGGGCGGGCACGAGCGCGGCTTCGGCCAGCAGGCGCGCCTGACGAAGGGACTGCTCGAGCTTTCGGCCCAGCGACACCAGCTCCTCGCGAAGGAGGGTCTCCTGTTCCAGCGACAGGGGGGATGGCTCATGGCTGGAGCGCCAGGCGGTATGGGCGTTCAGCACCTGCTCCATGACGGGCCGCACGAGCGCGAAGTCCTCCCGGGCGAAGATGCGCGTCACATACGCGCTCTTCGTGCGCCGCTCGTAGGACGTCGCGTACTCGAGGACGGCTTCGCGGGGGGCGCGCCGCAGTTGCGGGAACTTCAGGTGGGGGAAGAGGGCCTCGATGACGGGCGCGCGGCTGCTGGCGGTGAAGGTGATGCCGGCGAGCAGCTTCTCCAGCACGTCCACCCACAGGCCCTGCTGGTGGAACGCATATTCCTCGCGAGCCTCTTCCAGCTCAGGAAGGTCCTTCACACGGTCGAGCACGCCCTCGGTGGGCGCGCGCGCGGTGCGCACCAGCTCCAATGCGGTGGTGAGCCAGCCCTTTTCGGCGTCGAGGCCGGGTCGGCCGGTGAGCATCTCTCCCGCCGTGGCGAGGCGAGCCTCGAAGGCTTCGGCGAAGCGGATGAGCTCATACGATTCGAGCGTGGACGACATGCGGCGGCTCCTCGGAAGGGCGGCGGGAGATAGCACACCCGGCGTCGAGCACCGAGTGGCCGGGCAGGGGCTTCAGCGCCCGCCGAGCAGAATCTCCAAGGCCTGGGGATGCGAGAAGTCAGGAAAGGCGACCGTGGCCCCTGCGTCGATGAGGGCCTGCACGGAGAAGGTCCCCGTCCCCACGCCGATGCACTCTGCGCCGACGCCGTGGGCCGCATGGACGTCCTTGGGCGTATCGCCGATGACGACGACCCGGCACTCCTCCACGGGGACGCCCAGCTTCGCGGCGCCGGCCCTGGCGCCGCAGCGAATCAGCTCGGTGCGGTCCTCGTTGTCGCAGCCGAAGCCGCCGAAGTCGAACTGGTCGTAGATGCTCACGCGCTCCAGCTTCACGCGAGCGCCCTCTCGGACGTTGCCCGTGCCCAGTCCCACCGCGAACCCGGACCGCGAACGGGCTTCCTTCACGGCCTCGCGCATGCCGGGGAAGACGCGGTAGCGCTGGTCATCCACCTTGTGGACCTCTTCGGCGAGGTGGGCGACGTAGGCGTCGATGACCGCGTCGATGGCCGCGACCGAGTCTTCCACGCCGATGAGGTGCATCGCCTTGCGGACGATGGCCCGGTCGGTCATGCCGGACATTGGGAACGAGTCGCACGCGTCCCGCCGCCCGTGCAGCTTCTCGAAGGCGGCTTCCATGGAGCGGCGCCCCGCGCCGCCAGTGGTGACCAGGGTTCCATCGATATCGAAGAGGAGGACGGTGGGACGCATGGCCCCCATTTAATGGAGGCCCCGTGCCGACGCGAGCCCGGAGTCAGGCGGACCGCGTCCGCTCAGGGCTCGACGAGCGTGAGGCCACGCTGGAGTGCCTCGCGGACCAGGGCGCGCTCCTCCACCGGCAGCCGGTCCTCCAGCGCCTGGCGGGCCTGCTGACCACCCAGGCGTCCGAGCGCCACGGCCACGGCCTCCCGGACCTGTGACTCCGGGTCCCGCAGCCGGGTGATGAGCGTGGGGATGGCGTCCAGCCCCAGGCACCGGCGCAGGGCGTCCGCCGCGCTGGCACGCACCTCGGCTGGGGCCTTCGCGTCTTCGAGCACCTCGCGGATGGTCACCGCGCCGCCTGAAGGGTCCACCAGCGCCAGGGAGGACACGGCGAGCGTCCGCCGCGCGGTGGGTGTGCCCTTGTCCACGACGAGCGCTGACAGGACAGGTGCCGCTCCGGGCCCCAGGCGCTTCCATGCGTCATCGGATGGGGCTCCAGTCCGCGTCGTCGCATCGAGGAGTGCGACCACCTGGGCATGGACGTCGGTGTCTAGCGAGGGCGCGCTGGTGGCGAGCAATGGCTCCGAGCTGGCGGAAGCGCTCACTCGGGCCAGGCCCCCGGACCCCGCGAGCAAGACGCCGCCGAGCACCACGGAGCGCCAGGCGAGACGGCGGACGGACCAGGAGGGAACAGCGCCAGGACGCGGGGGGAGGGTGGTCGTCATGGGGGCTTCCCGGACGGAAGGGGACGTTTCCGTTTTATACGTCATTGGTGCCGCGGCGGGAGGCGAAGGCCGTTATGGTCGGCGCGTCATGGCCGGACGGGTCCTCTTCTTCCTTCAGCACGCCACGTATGAGCCGGCCTTCCAGGCCGCCACCATGGGAATCACCGCCGCGGCCATGGGGGACGAGGTGTACTTCGTCTTCGCCTTCGATGCGCTGCGCCAACTCGTGGGTGGCGCCTATGGTCAGCCGTCGAGCGAGCGCGAGCACGAGGAACTCACACGCGCGGAGTCACTCGGGGTGTTGGCGCCGCCGCGGATGCTGGCGGAAGCGCGCACGCTGGGCGCGAGGCTGATCGCCTGCGACACCACGGTGCGCATCTGCGGCTACGCACCGGAGGCGCTGGAGGGCACCTTGGACGAGGTGATGGGCATGGCCTCCCTATGGCGACTGACCGCGGGCGCACGGGTGCTCACCCTGTAGTCGGTGGGCTGTGGGCCCACGTACGCCGCTCTTGGCCGCTTGGGCATCGCTCTGGCTGTAACGTCGCAGTGGCATCCAAACGGCCAGGAATCTGTCCGCCGATGCTGTAGCGCCCGACGGGAATGACGCGATAACCTGTGGGCACGCCGTACCCCCTTTGGAGAACCCGGCCGCGCGGGAAGCTCCGCGTCCCCCAGTAGCAGAAGGAATTCATTGCCTATGCGCTCCAAGCTGCCCCTCCTGAGTGCACTCTCCGTCGGCGCCATCGTCCTGGCCTGTCAGACGTACGACTTCGAGCCGGTGGAGCCGCTGGCCATCGCGCAGACGACGGTGGAGGAGGTCATCAACGCCCGTCGGAGCAAGCCCAACATCATGTTGATGGTGGACACCTCCGGGTCGATGACGTTGCCGGTGAATCCGTCGCCTGCCTGCGACGTGGAGTTCGAGGGAAGCATTGTCCCTTGTGGTGGTGAGGCGACATGCAATGTGGATGTCTGCCCCACGCGGTGGACCGCACTGCAGTCGGTCGTTCCTCAGTTCCTGGAGAACAGCGGTCGTTTCGTGCGTTTCGCGCTGACGACGTATCCCGAAACACAGGGAGGGACGTCGATTCCGGACCTGTGCCGTGCCTCCACTGCTGGCTCCCTGCTCAAGACGCTGCCGGAGCAGGAGGATGACGATTCACTGCTGGCGCATGCCAATGAGATCAACACCCTGCTGCAGGGTATCCCCAATGGCGGTGAGGGGCGGCCTCTCGGGGGCACGCCGACCAGCGGAAGTCTGAAGTTCGTGGGGGGGCTTGAGGGACTCCAGGACCCCAACCGGCAGAACTTCGTCATCCTCCTGACGGACGGTTTGCCGAACTGTAACGCTGCGAACCCAAATAGCGGTGCCGACACGGCGTTGTGCAAGTGCACCATCGAGAACAACCAGTGCCAAAGTGGCTACCTCCACCGTGGATGCCTGGACTCCGATGCCTCCGTGACTGCTGTACGCGAACTTCGCGAGAAGGGCATTCAGACCATCGTCATTGGATTCGGCGCGGAGACGGCGGTGGGGGATGGGCCGGCGGTGCTGGAAGCCATGGCCCAGGCGGGAGGCTTCAAGCGTACGTGCAACGCGGAGCGCCCGTGTGGCGAGGGCGACACCTGCAACCCGACCACGGGCCTGTGCAACCGCTCCTTTTTCCAGGCCGGTAACCAGGCTGAGCTTGCAAGTGCTCTGGAGGAGATCAGCAAGGCAGTCGTCCTGGAGGACCCTTGCCTGATCAAGCTGGATGGTCCCCAGCGCCCGTCCGACCCCAAGCTGCTCGTGGTCTACGTGGAAGGCGAGCGCACGCTGTCCAGCGACAGCACGTGGACGCTGGAGGAGGATGGCGTGGTCTTCAAGGGGGAGACCTGTCAGCGCATCCTCAACTCCACCCCGGAGGCGCCCGTGCGGATTGAAGTGCGGGCCATCCGTCAGCGTTAGTCCAGCGGTTCGCGGGGCGGCTTTACCCGGCGAGGGGCGGGGTTTATAGGTCCCTCCCTCCCTGGAACGGCCGCCCTGCTCATGAAAGCCACCATCCTCTCGCGCTCCGCTTCCATCCCGTCCACCCGGCGACTTGTCGAGGTGGCGCGCGCCAGAGGACACCGGGTGCGGGTCCTCAACCCGCTCCGAGTGCAGATGCACCTCGATGGGCGCAGCGCCACGCTCTATTACGGCCGCAAGAAGCTGGCGCCCACGGACGTCGTCCTCCCTCGCATCGCCCAGTCCATCAACACCTATGGCTTGGCCGTGGTGAATCAGTTCGGCCTGGCGCGGGTCCCGCTCGTCAACCACGCGCAGGCCATCGCGCAGTCGCGCAACAAGATGCGCTCGCTGCAGTTGCTCTCGGCGCACGGCATCGACATCCCTGCGACGGTGATGGCCCGTGACGCGGCCCACCTCAAGGAGATGGTGGGCTTGCTGGGCGGCGTGCCCGTCCTCGTCAAACTGCTGCAGGGGCAGGAGAAGCACGGCGTCATGGTGTGTGAGAGCCTCCAGTCGCTGGAGGCCGCGCTCGAGGCGGTCCTGGGGCTGGGGCACAACCTGGTGATGCAGGAGTACGTGAAGAGCACCGGCATCGACGTCCGAGTGCTCGTCGTGGGAGGGCAGGCGGTGGCCGCGGTTCGTCGCCGCCCGCGCGCCGGACGCCTGGCGCACACCCTCATCAAGGGGGCTCGGCTGGAGGCGCACGAGCTGTCACCTGCCCAGCGAGCCACCGCGGAGAAGGCCACCCGGCTCATCGGGCTCGAAGTGGCGGCGGTGGACCTGCTCGACGTGCAGGGACAACCCAAGGTCTTCGAGGTGAACAGCTCCCCCGCGCTTCCTGAAATGGAGGCGGTGACGGGCGTGGACCTGGCCTCACTCATCATCATCCGCGCGGAAGCGCTCGTGGCGGGGGCAACGCCCGTGTCCGTGCCAGACCTGTCGCCTCCGTTGGCCCTGCCCGCGTCATCTGAGCCCGCTCAGCTCCCAGTGGCCCGGAAGGGCTCGGGTCGCCGCGCCAGGACCGGCGAAGGCGGCGCGTGAAGAGAAAGACGGCTCCCGCCGTCTCAAGCGTGATACGCACCCCCGCTTCCAGGAGACGCCCATGCTTCGCCGCCGACGCCTTTCCTCCCTCGCCGCCCTGTTGGCGGCAGTGACCTGCTCCGTGCCTGTCCTGGCCGCGGACGTGGATCCGACCTCGCTGTATGAGGTCTCCACCGAGGGGACCTCGACCCAGGTCAAGGCAGGGGAGAAGGGGACTTTCGTCCTCGCCATCAAGACGAAGGCGGGTGCCCATGTCTCCGACGAGGCACCGTTGAAGCTCGAGGTGAAGGGGAGCCAGGTGACCCCGGCCAAGGAGAAGCTGGTCCTGGCGGACTCCGTGGCGAAGAAGGCCGAGGGGCAGGACTTCGCGGACCCTCGCTTCGAGGTCCCCTTCACGACGGCCGCTGCGGGCAAGGGCACCGTGGACGCGAAGCTCGTCTTCTTCATCTGCACGGAGAAGCTCTGCGCACGTCAGCAGAAGACGTTCTCCCTTCCTGTCGAGGTCCTCTGAGTCCCCATGCGTGAGCGTTCTTCCAAGAGCGGCCGCGGTGAGCGCGGGAGCGAAGAATCCCCCCAGCGCGCCAGCCGGGGCGAGCGTGGAGGCGGCGAAGCCTCCCGCTTCGTCTACGGGGTGAATCCAGTCCTGGCGGCCCTTCGAGCCCGGCCAGACGAGGTGGAGCGCTTGTTCCTGGTGGAGGGGCAGCTCGGCGCCCGAGCGGCGGGAGAGCTGCTCAGCCGGGCTCGCGAGTTCGGCATTCGCGTGGAGAAGGTGACGCGCGAGCGCCTGGGCGCTCTGTCGGAGGGCGGCGTTCACCAGGGCGTGGTGGTGGAGTTGCGCGGCTTCAAGTACGCGGAGCTGGAGGACCTCCTGGCAGCGGCCAAGGCTCAGGGCCAGCCTCCGCTGGTGGTCGTGCTGGACGGAATCCAGGACCCACACAACCTGGGGGCCATCATCCGCTCCGCGGATGCGCTGGGGGCCCACGGCGTGGTCATTGCCAAGGACCGGGCGGTTCAGGTGACGGGGACCGTGGCCAAGGCGTCGGCGGGGGCCGTGGAGCACAGCCGCATCGCGCGGGTGGTGAACATCTCCCGGGCCCTGGAGGAACTGAAGGAAGCCGGCCTGTGGGTCGCCGCGGCGGACGTCGACGCCAAGGAGCCCATGTGGAGTGCCCGGCTGGATGGGCCGCTGGCGCTCGTCGTGGGGGCCGAGGGGGCAGGCGTCCGGGACGGGGTGCTCAAGCACTGCGACTTCCGCCTCCGGATTCCGATGGCGGGTCAGGTCGGTTCATTGAATGCGTCCGTTTCGGCCGGCATTCTGCTATACGAGGTCGCCCGCCAGCGGGGCACCGTCTCCGGCCGGTAGTCGAAGTTTGGGATCAATCTCCTTGACTTGGGCGGACGGGAATTCTAGAAGGGCGCCCCTCTCAGGGCGGTGACGGGTGGTTGACGGAGTCGCTGGGGCGGGGTAGGGCGGCAGTCGCAGTACCGGATGAGTGCCGGTGTAGCTCAGCTGGTAGAGCAACTGATTTGTAATCAGTAGGTCGCGGGTTCAAATCCCGCCGCCGGCCAGGTAGGACGGGGCCGCGGATGAGGGCCCGGGATGTGGTAGTAGGACAAGTGAATATCTGGAGGGATACCCAAGCGGCCAAAGGGAGCAGACTGTAAATCTGCCGGCTCTACGCCTTCGATGGTTCGAATCCATCTCCCTCCACTCGGCAATTGCGGGAATAGCTCAGTTGGTAGAGCGTCAGCCTTCCAAGCTGAATGTCGTGGGTTCGAGTCCCATTTCCCGCTCCAAATGTTGTAGTCACAGCATCGCCAAGCCCTGATAGCTCAGTTGGCAGAGCGCATCCTTGGTAAGGATGAGGTCACCAGTTCAATCCTGGTTCAGGGCTCCATTTATTTTTGAGGAGTGTCATGGCCAAGGAGAAGTTCGAGCGTAACAAGCCCCACGTGAACATCGGCACGATCGGACACGTGGACCACGGCAAGACGTCGCTGACGGCCGCCATCACGAAGGTGCTGGCGAAGACGGGCGGCGCCACGTTTCTGGCGT